>JAEEQO010000094.1 GCA_016285335.1 Victivallales bacterium
AAGAGACAGACTGCGTGGATGCGCAGAAGGTTTCGCCGGAGGCGGTCCGGGAGGCCGTTCGCGCGCTCGCCGCGCCGCCGGACTGGGTCCCGTGGTTCCCCGTGATCGACGCCGCCCGCTGCGTGAACTGCGGCAAATGCGCCGACTTCTGCATGTTCGGCGTGTACGAAAAAGTCGACGGCCAGTTCCGCGTCGTGCATCCCGCGGCGTGCAAGACCGACTGCCCCGCCTGCGCCCGGATCTGCCCCGCAAACGCGATCATCTTCCCGAAGTCCAAAGAAGAACGCCTGAACGGCGCTTTGGACGAACTCGTGAAACCGTCGCCCGCCGATCAGACATCGTTCCGCGAGCGTTTGGAATACCGGAAGAAAGTGCGGCTTTTCCGCGACAGCTGAACAGGAGTTTGAAGCAAGAATGAGATTATCCGCCATCACTCGGATCATGACCGGATGCTCGTGCCGGGCGCAGCGAAATCTGCTGCGCTTCGCCTGGAACGGGCATCGCGCGGTGCGTGCGTTCGAACGGCGGATGAAGCGCGGCGAACCGTTCTTCCCGGCGTTCCTGATGCTCTCCATCACGAACCAATGCAACCTGAAGTGCCGCGGCTGCTGGGTCTCGCAGACGAATCCGCCGTGCCGCCTCAGTTCAGCTCAGATGCAGGGGATCGTCGACACCGCCGCTCGCTACAAATCCCGCTTCTTCGGCATCCTGGGCGGCGAACCGCTGTTCCACCCCGACCTCATGACGCTTTTCCGCAACAACCCGAAAGCGTATTTTCAGCTGTACACGAACGGGACGATGCTGGACGAAAAAACGGCGTCCGAGCTCGCGGAACTCGGCAACGTGACCGCGCTCGTGAGCATCGAAGGGCTGGAGACAGAATCCCGGCGCAGACGAGGCCGCGATGACGTCTTCGCGCGGTCGATGGCGGGGCTTGAAGCAGCCGTGAAGGCCGGACTTTTCACCGGGGTGACCGCGAGCATCAACAGGAAGAATTTCGACGAGCTCGTGAGCCGCGAATATCTCGATTTCCTCGTCAGGAAGGGCGTGCACTACATCTGGTACTTCATCTACCGTCCGTGCGGGGTCGATCCCGAGTACGAAAACGCCCTCGACCGCGAGCACGTGCTGAAGCTCCGGCAATTTCTGGTGGAACAGCGCCGGACCGCGAAGATTCTGATTCTGGACGCCTACTGGGACGCCGACGGACGCGGGCTCTGCCCCGGCGCAATGGGCCTCTCGCATCATATCGCCCCGAACGGTGCGGTGGAGTTCTGCCCGATCATGCAGACCGCCGACGGCTTCCTGAACGAGGACGCGTCCAATCTCGAGACGATCTTCCAGCAGGGAACGCTTCTGGCAGGTCTGCGGAAGTTCAGCGCGGCACAGGGACGCGACTGCATGGTCCTGCATTCCCCGCACGAGCTTTGCGATCACCTGAAGTCCAACGGTGCGCAGGATTCCTCCGGGCGCGACGCTTTCTTCCGCGAGCTCGCCGAACGTCCTCCGATGTCCTGCCACGACGTCCCCGGCGTCGAGATCCCCGAGCGGGATGCAGCCTACCGGTTCGGAAAACGCAACTACTTCTTCGGATTCGGAGCCTACGGATGAACGAGACGAAACAGACTGTCCCGCAGGACGCCGCCATCCGCGAACGAATCCGCCTCGCCGCCGCCGATCATGTGCGCGCCGCCGGGCTGAATCCGCCGTTGAGCCTGCATCTTCTGGCGTGTCACGCGGAAAGGATGCTCGCCGCGCTTGATTTGAACGGACGCGGGTTCGACCATTACGCCATGATTGAGCTGAACAACGCGGTCTGGACGCCGTATTTCCCGCACATCGCACGCAAACAGCGCCTTCTGCTTCTGCCGTTCTGCCTGCGCAAACAGCCCGGCTGCCCCGCCGCTCACGACGACCTCGGACTGATCTGCCGCAACTGCGGACAGTGCAGTATCCCGAACCTTTCCGCCGAGGCGGACGCGCTCGACATGCCCGTGCTGGTCGCGGAATCGAGTTCCGCCGTGGCGGACTGGGTGGAACAGGGCGAGATCCAGGCGGTCGTCGGCGTTTCCTGCCTCGAATCGCTCGAAAAATCATTCCCCGCCATGCTGCGTTCCGCCGTGCCGGGCATCGCCGTCCCCCTGCTCCGCGACGGATGCAAGGACACGGTGTTCGACCCGGACGACCTGAAGCGCGCACTGGCCGTGCCGCAGGACGCCGAACTGCACGAGTTTTCCTACAGCGCGGTCCGCGGACGGATTGACGCGCTGTTCACGCCGGACGGCATTTCCGCGTTCATCCCCGACAATCTCCTCCGCGAGGAGGCCGTCCGCGCCCTGAGCGCCCACGGCAAGCATTACCGCCCGAAGATCACGGCAGGCTGCTGGGCGGCCCTGACCGCGTCCGCGCCTGACCTGCCGGACTATCTGGAACCGGTCGCGCTGGCCGTGGAATGCTTCCACAAGGCGTCGCTGATCCACGACGACATCGAGGACGACGATGCGGAACGCTACGGCGAACCAACGTGCCACATGCGCCTCGGTCTCGCGCCCGCGCTGAACCTCGGCGACTACCTGATCGGCCTCGGCTACCGTCTCTTCTGCCACGAATCCGTGCCGCCGGAAATACGCTCCGAGCTCACCAATGAGGCTGCTGCCGCACATTGCGAGCTTGCGCTCGGTCAGGCGAAGGAATTCGAGGCGCTGAAGAGAAACGACCTCAAACCGGAAGACTGCCTCGAGATCCACCGTTTGAAGACCGCGCCCGCCTTCCGCGTGGCGCTTTTCGCCGCCGCGATCGCCGCCGGACGCTTCGACGAGCTCCGCGCGTTGTTCCATTCGTTCTCCGACGAGCTCGGCATGGCGTATCAGCTCTACGACGACCTGGAGGACGAGGGCGACAATCCGGCCTCGGCGGTCGATGTGCTCATGAGGGCAAACAACTGGGACCGCGAGGCGGCGCGTGCGGAGACGGCCCGCATGTACCAGGCGCAGCGCGATGACATTTACGAACTTCTGGAACAGGTCGGCGACGTGCCGCTGAAGGTCTTCCTGTACCGCCTCGCCGGAAAGGTCCTGAAAGATGTTTGACCTCGACTTTCTGAAGACATGTTCCGCCGGGTTCGCCCGGATGACCGACGAGGCGCAGGAGGCGCTTCGGGGCATCGTGCAGCTCATGCAGAGCCCGCGCGGCCTCTTCCCGGACCGGAGCGGACGGGAGGACCTGTACTACACGCTGTTCGGGCTGTGCCTGGCGTACGTTTCCGAGGCAAAGATCGACCGCGACACGTGCGAAAAGACGCTGGAACAGGCCGCGCCCGCGGACCTGGTGCACCGCGCCGCGCTCGCGCACAGCCGGAACCTGCTGAAGCTGATGAAACTGCCCCGCGCGATTCGACATCTGCCGTTCTCCGCGCCGAAACTCGATTTCCCGGATCTGCCGGATTCGGCGTTTCCG
Organism: Victivallales bacterium; assembly: GCA_016285335.1. Next base: position 3,457 of record JAEEQO010000094.1, read on the forward strand.
CAGGGCGACCGCTTCTCGCCCTATTCGTGCTTCCTGCGGAACGATGCGTCCGCCGATCTGTCGCCGTACCGTCTGCCGGACGGGTTGTACTCCAACCTGAAAGGAAGCTCGGAATACGGCGTGGCGGCGACCGCGGCGGCATTGTGCCTGCATCCCGACGAAACGACCGCGGCGGCGCTTGCCGGGCTTCAGGCCCCGGACGGCTCGTTCCCCGGCGGCGATCTGCTGTCCGCGGCTGTCGCGCTGTACGCGCTCAAACGCACGGGGCACAAGGCGAAATACGATGTGCGCGGCTTCCTGAGCGGGTGTTTCCGCCCGGACGGCCTGTTCGGCGCGGTCCCGGGCGATCCGTCCGGCGACCTGGAATACACGGTTTACGGGCTTCTTGCCATGGGAGCGACGGCATGACGGACGCGCTGAAACAATTCATCCTGTCGCACCGCCGCGAGGACGGCTTCATCGAAGGGCGTCTTTCGAGCTCGGCGGTCTCGACCGCGGTCGCGTGCGTGGCGCTGGAGCTCTTCGGCGGGCACGACGACGCGGTCGAAGCCGGCCGGAACTGGCTGCTTGCGCACAATAACGCGGACGGCCTGTACGGCGATTCCCCGGAATCTCCGCCCAACCTGACCGCGACCTTCCTTGCCTACGCCGCACTGCGAAACACCCATGCGGACTCCGTACGCGAAGCGGAAATCTGCTTGAAACAGACATTCGGCGGGCTGGATTTCGACTCGGTCCGCGCCGGGCTCCTGAAGGAATACGGCAAAGACCTCACGTTCTCCGTGCCGCTGCTCGCGCTCGCGACCGCGTCCGGGTTTTTCCCCGACGCCGCGGACGCCTGGCGGCGCATGCCGAACTTCCCGTTCGAGGCCGCGGTCCTCCCGGAATCGTGGTTCAAATACCTGAATCTCCCGGTCGTGAGCTACGCCATCCCCGCCCTCATCTGCGTCGGACTGGCCCAGCTCAAACACCGCCCGAACAAACTCCGCTCGCTTGCCGTGAAAAAAGCGCTCCGCGTGCTTGTCGAAAAACAGCCCGAGGACGGCGGTTTTCTTGAGGCGGCCCCGCTGACCGGGTTCTGCGTGATCTGCCTCTGCGCCGCCGGGTTGCGCGAACACCCCGCCGCGAAGCTCGCGGTGAACTTCCTGACGGAAACGCAGCGGGCGGACGGCTCATGGCCAATCGACCGCGATCTGCGCCTGTGGACGACCTCGCTCGCCCTGGACGTCCTCGCGCCCGCGCTGAACGCGGAGGAAAAGGCGCTCTACCGCACCCGTCTGCTGGCCGCGCAGACCAAGACCGAACACCCCTTCACGCGCTCCGCGCCCGGCGGCTGGGCATGGACCACGTATTCCGGCGGCGTGCCCGACGCGGACGACACCTCGGCGGCGCTGATCGCGCTTCACGCGCTGGGCAAGGATGCGTCCGAAGCCGTCTGCAAGGGCATCGAGTGGCTCCTGGACCTCCAGAACTCCGACGGCGGCATCCCGACCTTCTGCAAGGGCTGGGGGAAGCTGCCGTTCGACCGCAGCTGCCCGGACATTTCCGCCCACGCCTACAAGGCGTTCTCGCTCTACGAAAACGAACTACCGCCCGCGCTCAAACGCCGCGTGGTCCGCGCGAAAAAAAGAATCGTGCGGTATCTCCAGCGCGTCCAGCGGCCCGACGGCTCGTTCGTCCCGCTCTGGTTCGGCGACCAGACGAATCCGTCGAAGGAAGCTCCCGAATACGGCAGCGCGGTCGTGCTGAGCCACCTCGACGGCGCCGATCTGCCGTTCCTGGAGAAGACCCGCGACTATCTGAAGTCGGTCCGGGGTGCGGACGGCCTGTGGAAGACCGTCTGCGTCTCCGCCCGCTGCGCATCCGCGCTGAAGCTGGACGGAGCGTTCCTGAGCCCCTTTGCGGCGCACCCCGAGGCGCTCCCCGCCGAGCCCATCGGGCTGTATTTCGCGCATCTGTGGTACAGCGAGGAGCTGTACGCCCCGATCTTCCTGGCAAAGGCGGTGAACGCATGACGGCGCAATTTCTGAACACCATTTTGAAAATCCTGGCGGTCGCGGCGGCCTGCCTCGGCCTGTGGCATTACCTCACGTTCACCACGCCGCGCCAGATCGACTACGCGGACCCCGTGCGCGACAAGTCGGAAAACCGCGTGGTGAAGAAGATGACCACGCAGATCGGCGCGGATTTTAAAAAGTTCGACACGGACGTCTCCGTACAGGATTTCAAGTTCGAATGGCCGTGTTTCCGCGGACTCGAACGCGACAATCTGGCAAAATTCGACGGACATCTGACCAGGACCTGGGACGAAGCCGGCCCGAAAGCCCTGTGGCGGCAGCCGCTCGGCGAGGGGTATTCCGGCGCGATCATCGCGGACGGCCGCGTGTACGTGCTGGACTACGTCGAGGAAGATTCTTCCGACGCGCTCCGGTGTTTCGAGCTGTTCACAGGCACGGAACTCTGGCGGCGCGGCTACAGGAACCCGATCCGGCGCAACCACGGCAAATCCCGCACGATCCCGGCGTATTCCGACGGTGTGGTCGTCACGCTCGGGCCGGCCGCGCACGTGATGGCCGTGGATGCCGTTTCCGGCGATCTGCTCTGGTCGCGCGACCTGGTGGACGCCTACGGCGCCGAGATTCCGCAGTGGTACGCCGGGCAGTGCCCCCTGATCGAGGACGGCAAGGTGATCCTCGGCATCGGCGGCGAAAAAGTCCTGATGACCGCGCTCGACCTGAAAACGGGCGAAACGGTCTGGGAAACGCCGAACGAACACAATCTGAAGATGTCCCACGCATCCGTGCTCTCGACGGAGCTCCTCGGGACGAAGCAGTACATTTACGCCGGGATCGGCGGCATCGCCGCGAGCGACGTGCAGGGGAATTTGCTCTGGACCTGCACCAAGTGGAAGCCCGCCGTGTGGGCGCCGACTCCGCTGGCGATTTCGGATGAAAAGCTTTTCCTGACCGCGGGCTACGGCGCGGGGTCCGCCCTCCTCGCCGTGAAGAAGGACGGGGACGTTTTCTCCGCCTCGATCGAACAGGAATGGAAACCGACGCAGGGACCCGCTTCCGAACAGCAGACCCCGATCCTGATCGGCGACACGATGTTCGCGATCCAGCCGAAGGACGCCGGGGCGCGCCGCGCGGAGTTCATCGCGGCGGACGTCGCCGCGCTGCCCGAAGTCAAGGCGGAAAGCGGCAAAGACGCGCGGTTCGGACTCGGGCCGTACCTCTACGCGGACGGCGCGTTCTGGATCCTGGATGACGAGGGCGTGCTTTCGGTTTACGAATACAAGGACGAACGGTTCGAACGGCTCGCCTCCCACAAGATCCTGCCCGGCGTGGATTCCTGGGGGCCGATCGCGTTCGCCGGCGGACTGATGATCTTACGTGACAGCACCTCCATGGTGTGTCTCGACTTGCGGAATGAGGTGGAACCATGAAAATGACACGACGCGAATTTCTTCTCTGGCTGGGCGGCATATGCTCCCTCGGCCTGCTCGGATGGCTTGTGGGGCGCAAACTTCAGACGCCGCCGGAACCCGTGGCGGAAACGCCGTTCGTACCGCCGGAATTCGCCGTGCGGCCGAAACATGCGCTGAACGGCGTGAGTTTTCAGGTGGACCGCGCGAAACGCACGATCTGCGCCGACCGGGAATCCGACGGCGTGCGCGTGTGGGAATCGCACGGCGAGGACAAGTTCATCGTGCCCGGCGCGGCGTTCCCGCTCGACCTGTCGACGGACGGCGAGCTCTGGGCGGCGAACATCGGACGCAAGCGGCTGGAACAGCTCGACCCCGCCACGGGACGTTTCATCGCCAGCTGGGAACCACGCGAAGCCTTCGGCGGCTGCTGCAATCCCGTGCGGTTCGCCGCGCTGCCCGGCGGACGGTTCGTGACCATGGAGAAAGGCGTCCGGCGCGCGTGCGTCTATCTGCCGTCGGGCGAGCTCGAACGCGTCGTGACGGACAAGCTTTCGGATTCCGAATTCAACTACTACCTCGGCCGCGACGCGGACGGCATGGTCCACCTGTACGACACCGGCACGAAACAGCACTGGGAGGTCTCATGATGAACACGAACGCGCCTCAAAACGCCATGACCCGCCGCGATTTCATCCGCTGGAGCGTCCGGGCTCTGCTGCTGGGCGGCCTCTTCGAGCTCGTGTTCCGCCACGGCTCGTCCCGCCGGAAAACGCAGGACGTCTGCACCGATCCGAAAGGCTACTGCCGTACCTGCGCCGCGCTGGATTACTGCGGGCACCCGACCGCGCGTTCGTTCAAGGCCGCCGCCAAACAGGAGGGCTCCCGCTCATGACCCGCCGCGACCTGATCCGCACCGGGCTGCTTGCCGTGATCCTGGCCCCGTTCGCCGCGCTGTTCCGCAAACGCGAGGAGACGGGCACGGGGTATTTCTGGCAGATCGACCCGGACAAATGCGTGCAGTGCGGCAAGTGCGAGACGGAGTGCATCCTGGCGCAGTCGGCCGTGAAGTGCGTGCATCAGTACGCGTCCTGCGGCTACTGCCTTTTCTGCAGCGGGTACTACCAGGACAAGCGCATCGAGTTCAACACCGCGGGCGAGAACATGCGGTGCCCGACCGACGCCATCATCCGCACCTACGTGGAAGACCCGTATTTCGAGTACAAGATCGACGAGGAGAAGTGCATCGGATGCGGCAAATGCGTGAAGGGCTGCCTCGCGTTCGGCAACGGCTCGCTGTTCCTGCAGGTGCGGCGCGACCTGTGCAAAAACTGCAACGAATGCCGCATCGCGAAGGCCTGCCCCGCGGACGCCTTCGTACGCGTCCCCGCCGACAAGCCGTACATCTACCGCAAGCCGCCGGAGGTGAAGTCATGACGCTCCCCGTGCTTTTCGCGGCCCAGGCCAGATTTCCCGCGCCGGAGTTCGAGAACTACACCCTGCCGAAGATGTCGCTGGAGGAACTCGCCTCCGACTCCGTGCTGTGGCGCGTGCTGATCCTGTGCGTGTTTCTTGTGGGCGGCTCTCTCTGCTTCTACAAATGGCGTTCGCGCAAGGCGATGCTCGCCTACTCCCTCGCCGGGCTCGCGGTCTTCGGATTCCTGTTCGCGTCCTGCCCGTGCCCGGTCGGCATGTTCCAGAACATCGCGGAAGGCATCGCCGCCGGTTCGTACATCCAGCCCGGCGTCCTGCTGCTGTTCGCGATCCCGCTGGCGGCCTCGCTGTTCGTGGGACGCATCTTCTGCGGCGGGGCGTGTCCGCTGGGCGCGATCCAGGAGCTTCTGCACTGGAAGAGCGTGTTCATTCCGCGTCCGCTGGACCGTATCCTGCGCATGGTCCCGGTACTTCTCTTCCTCATTTTCACGGTCTGCGCGGTGTTCGGCATCGGGTTCCCGCTGTGCTATCTGGAACCGTACCTGCCGGTTTTCCTGCTGGATTTCGCCACGCCGTTCGCGATTTTGAGCGCGGTCTTTCTGCTCGTCGGGCTCTTCATTTCGCGTCCGTTCTGCCGCTATGTCTGCCCGTACGGCGTCCTGCTGCGCTTCTTTTCGATGTTCAGCCTGCTGAAGCCTCGAATCACTTCGCACGACTGCGTGAACTGCCGTCTCTGCGAACAGGGCTGCCCGAACGGCGCGGTCCTGCCGCCGGAAAACGCCGGGACCGCAAGCCAGCACCGGACCGGTTCCCGCCGGATCTCCATGCTCGTGGCATGCATTCCGTTCGCGCTCGCCGCGGGTGGCCTCTTCGGTTACCTCGGCGCGCCGGTCCTGAGCTCGTTCCACCGGGATGTGCGGTTGCAGAACGAGCTCGACGCTGGGATCCGGAGCGAGGCCGTGGAGGCGTTCGAAAGCACCAAGACCACGCACGAAGAGCTTCGCGCCCGCGTGGTAAAGCTGGAAAACGGCGTCCTGCTCGCCTCGACCGCCGCGGGCGTGCTGTTCGGCGCGCTGGTGATGGCCGAGCTCATCGCGGAGGCCCGCCGCCGCAGGGAAGAAGAAGTCTATTCGATCGACGCATCGCTTTGTTTCTGCTGCGGCAGATGCTATGCCGCATGCCCGCTGGAACGCAAGGAGAAACACCATGAAAAATGACGAAATACGCCGGACGCTCCGGTTTCTGCAATGGACCGCCCTGACCTTTATTCTCGTGCTCGGGATCCTGCTCACATACGACATGGTCCGGAGCCGTGCGCCGCTGAAACAGGCGCAGGACGAGCTCGCCGCGCTGAAACAGCAGGACCTGGCGGACGCGGAACTCGCGAAGACCGTGCGCGACCTGGATTACCTGTACCGCGCGACCTATTTCCAGACGACGGACAAACAGCGCCGCGGCGTGCTTCTGCTCGGCATCGCGTTCTTCGTGCTGTGCGGCCTTTTCGGGGCGGAGATGTTCTGGTTCGCCCCGAAGCTGAAAGTCCCGCGCGGCACGGCGTCCGTCCCGGAAAAGGAGCGCCGCCAGCTGCTCATCTTCGCGTCCTGCGGGATCGTGGTGCTGGCCGTCGCGCTCGTGGTCCTGCGCGCCGTGCTCGTCCCAGCGGGAAAGAAACCCGTTCAACTTGCCTCGGGAGACGCCGGAACGCAAGCACAACCCGGCGAGGTGAAGCCGGTTCAAACGGAAACCATCGGCCTGATGGCCGCGCTTGAGGCTGAAACGACACAGTGGCCGCAGTTCCGCGGGTCCACGCTGCCGAACTCGAACGCGCTCCCCGCGAAATGGGATTTCCAGCAGAAATGGACCAGCCGGATCGCGCTCCCCGGCAACAATTCGCCGGTCGTATGGGACGACCTCGTATTTGTCTCCGGCAGCGACGGCAAAAACGGCGCGGTCTTCTGCTACGACGCCAACTCCGGCGAACTCAAATGGAAGGCGGAAACGCCCCCGGCGACAACGAAACCCGAGGTCACCGAGGACACCGGATACGCCGCGCCCACCATGTGCGCGGATTCGAAGCGCGTCTACGCTGTCTTCGCCACGGGCGATGTGCTCTGCCTCGCCCACGACGGCACGAAACTCTGGCACAAACAGCTGCCCGATCCGGTCATCATGTACGGGTACGCATCCTCGCCGCTGCTGATGGGCGACAAGCTGATCGTGCAGTACGACCTGGACGAATCGCAGACGCTGTTCGCGCTGAACGTGTTCACCGGCGAAACCGTGTGGAAG
>JAEEQO010000095.1 GCA_016285335.1 Victivallales bacterium
GGCGTTCTGGGCGGGGTCGGACAGACGGTCGACCACGCCGCATTCACGCATCAGGTTGCCGAGCATGAGCATGCCGATCAGCGGAGCGGCATCCGGGAGCAGGAACGCGCAGAGGAGCGTGATGACGACCGGGAAGCAGATCTTCTCGATCTTCGGCACGTTGCGGAGCTGTTTCATGCGGATCTTGCGTTCGGCCTCGGTGGTGCAGAGCTTCATGATCGGGGGCTGGATGATCGGGACCAGCGCCATGTAGGAGTAGGCCGCGACGGCGATTGCGCCGAGGAGCGACGGAGACAGGCGGGAGGTCACGAAGATGGAGGTCGGGCCGTCAGCGCCGCCGATGATGCCGATGGAGGCGGCGTCCTTGATGTTGAACGTGATGCCGGGGACGCAGTTCAGTGCCAGAGCGCCGAGGAGCGCGCCGAAGATGCCGAACTGGGCGGCCGCGCCGAGCAGGGCCGTACGCGGATTCGCCAGCATGGGGCCGAAGTCGGTCATCGCGCCGACGCCCATGAAGATGAGGCACGGGAACACGCCGGACTCAATGCCGACCATGTAGATCATGCCCTGAAGTCCGTCCGGGCCGCTGATGCCGGCGAGCGGGATGTTCGCGAGGAGCGCGCCGAAGCCGATCGGGAGGAGCAGGAGCGGTTCGAACTGCTTGACGATGGCGAGGTAGAGCAGGACGAGGGCGACGAACATCATGAGGAGACGTCCGAGGCCGAGGATCCAGGTCTTGGAGAAGTCGGCGGTCGTCTGACGGTAGATGTCGTAGATGCCGGTGCTGTGCCAGAGGTTGACGATGGCAGTGCCGAAGCCAGGGAGAGACTTGGCCTGGCCGCCTTCGCGGACGGTCTCGTTGTAGAGCATCGCGGGCATGAACTCCGCCACGACGTCGCCGGTCTCGAGCGAGGAGGCGACCAGGAGGCCGTCCTTCACGTTCTCGACGGCCAGGGACTGCGCGAGGATGACTTTGCCCTTGCTGCGGTTGACCGGCTTCACGATGAGGATCTCGCGTCCGTCGTGGAGGTCCTTGCCCTTCGCGAAGGAAACGGAGTAGACGAGGCCGTAGCCTTTTGCCGCACGGGTCGCATCGACGACGCTCTTCGCGTTGTCGAGGACCATTTTCGCGCCGGCTTCATCGCCCGCGGCCGTCTTTTCGGCTGCGACCGCGACCGCGTCTTCCATGTACTTCGCCATCGTATCGGCGTTGCCCCAGATGTAGACGAGGTACACGCGGCCGGTGGCCGGGTCTTTGTACCAGTCGAAGCATTCGTCGGGTTCGGACATCTGGCTGATGCGTTCGAGACCCGGAACGGCGGCCTCGAGCTGGGAAAGCGTCTTCGGGAACGCGGATTTCGCGGTCTCGACGGCTTTTGCCGCATCGGCGGCGGCCGCCTGAGCCTGATCCGCGGCGGCTCCGAGCTGGGCGGCGGCGTCCTGCGCGGACGCGGCAAGCCCGGCGGCGCAGAGGACCGCGAAGAGGACTGTAAGGATAAAATTACGCATGGATTACTTCTCCTCGACTTTGAAGAGTGCCTGACCGGAGGTGACGACGGCCTTCACGTCGACGCAGATCTCGCGGATGATACCGGCCTTGTCGGGCTTGATCTCGTTTTCCATCTTCATGGCTTCGACCACGGCGATCACGTCGCCGGCTTCGAATTCGTCGCCTTCGGAGACCAGGATCTTGGTGACGGTGCCGGGGAACGGGCTGTTGATGTCGACGGTGTTGCCGGAACCGGCGGCCGGGGCGGCGGCCTTCTTGGCGGCGCCGCCTTCCGTGACCTGGCCGGCGAGGTCGGCGGTGATCACGCCGCCTTCCTTGACCTGGACGTTGAAGGTCTTGCCTTCGACCGTGACGGTGTAGGCGGCCGGGACGTCGTTCTTCGCCTTCGGGGCGGCGTCGGCGGCGTAGCGGATGCCCATGGGCTTGTCGCCCTTCAGGAAATTGATGCCCTTGTCGCCGCAGGCGGCCGCGATGAAGATGTTCTCTTCGGTCACGGGGAGGTTGTTCTTCTGGAGGAGTTCGGTGTTGAACTTCACGCCGAGCTTCGGATTGGCGTCGTTGAGCTCCACGACGGACTTGGTGGTCACGGGCAGCTGGAGCTGTTCTTCGGCCCACTTCACGACCTGCGGATCGGGTTCGACCGGGGTCTTGCCGAAGTAGCCGAGGACCATCTTGCCGTAGCCGTTCGGATCGAGCTTCCAGGAGCCGTCGGCGTTCTTGCCCATCACGGCGTTGCGGAACGCCTGCTGGAAGTAGAACTGGGAGACGGGGGTGACGGAGGTGCCGAAACCGCCGCGTGCGACGACTTCGCGCATTTCTTCGATGCAGGAATCGTACTTGTCGAGGCAGTTGTTGTCGCGCATCATCTGGGTATTGGCGGTGAGCGCGCCGCCGGGCATCGGGCTGAAGATGATTTCGGGGGAGACCTGCATGGACTCGGGCGGCATGAAATACTTGCTGAGGCACTGCTTGAAGATCTTTTCGACCTTGAGAATCTTGTCCGGGTCGATGTCGAGCGTGTAGTCGGTGCCGCGGAGGCGATGGTACATGGTGAGGATGTCGGTCTCGCAGGTGCCGCCGGAGAGCGGAGCCATGGCGAGGTCGATCACGTCCGCGCCGGCGGTGATGGCGGCCCAGTTGCAGGCGACTGCCATGCCGGCGGTGTCATGCGTGTGGAACTGGATCTCCTTGGCGCCGACGCCGTATTCCTTGTCGAGGATGGCGCGGGCGGCCTTGATCGTGTCGTACACGGTCTGCGGGGTGGAGGTGCCGGAGGCGTCCTTGAACGCGAGGCTGTCGAACGGGATGCCGGACTTGACGATCTCGTTCAGGCGGTCTTCGTAGAACTTCGGGGTGTGGGCGTAGGCTTCGTTGAGCCCGGGGGCGAGGCCCATCATGGTGATGGTGATCTGGTGCTTCAGGCCGTTGGCGGCGATGGCGCGGCCGGAGACGTCGAGGTTGCGGACGTCGTTCAGGGCGTCGAAGTTGCGGATCGTGGTGATGCCGTGCTTCTTGAAGAGCTTGGCGTGGAGCTGGATGATGTCGGTGGACTGGGAGGAGAGGCCGACCACGTTCACGCCGCGGGAGAGCGTCTGGAGGTTCACGTCCGGACCGACGGTCTCGCGCCACTTGTCCATCATTTCGAACGCGTCTTCCTGGCAGTAGAAATAGAGTGCCTGGAAACGGGCGCCGCCGCCGATTTCGATGTAGTTGATGCCGGCCTTCACCGCCGCGTCGAGAGCGGGGAGGAAGTCATCGGTTTTGACACGGGCGCCGAGGCAGGACTGGAATCCGTCGCGGAAGGAGCAGTCCATGAATTTGATTTTTTTCATAAGGGGTTGCCTTTATGGGTTGTATGTAATAAGTAAGTTGTTTTTTTCCAGTTGGATCATTTCCCTGCGCGGTAGAGCTTGACGGCTTCGATCGCCGCAAGCGCGCGGACCCGGTCTTCGGGAGAAAGCGCCCCCGCCTTCGGAGCGGCTTTTTTCTTTTTGGGAGCCGGTGCGACCGGTTCCAGGAAGTTCGAGATGGGCGCCAGCGCCTTCGACATCAATTTCATGCAGATGATCATGATGGAGAGGAAGCTGAAGACCCAGAGCATTCCGAGGGCCATGGCCTTAAGGCCATCGAGCAGCAGACTGCCTAAGTTCATTTAGGGTTTCTCCTGTTGGGGTTGGTATGGGTTGAGGAAATGTTTTTCAAAAAACTAAATCCTAATAATATACCACGCAAACGGCTATTTTTCAACCTGAAAGACGGAAAAATCGCACCCCTTCGCCCAGCTTTCTTCAAAGAAAAATGGCAGTCATATGCCAATGGCCCGCAACGTTGTTTTTTTCGTTGGGAACGGATGATCCCGTTGTGTCGTCCTATGAATTATTTTTTGACTTTGACGGACGGGATATGCTTCGCTTCGAGGATCTTCAGGTCCTTCTTCGTCGCCTCGCAGACGATGAACGGCGAATCCCTGACGTATTCCACAAACTCCGGCGGGCAGCCCTCGCCGTACAGGAATATCTTTTTCCCGCTGCGTTGCAGGAAGATGAAGTACGTCCTCATCAGGCTGGATTCGCGGTAGCGCCGGGTCACGAAATAGATGCGTTCGACGCTGAGGTAGTCGTCCGAAAGGATCTTCCGGATGCTTTTCCGCATCCCCGGAAACTTTTTGCACGGTTCCAGGAGGTCGTCCATGGAGAGTTTCGGGGAAATGGTTATCTTCTTCTCCTCCATCGCCGTATCCCTGACCGTGAACAGGTGTTTGACCAGTTCCGAATCGCCACGGGACACTGCGTAATCGAGCAGGTCGTCGAGGAATGTAAGCGCGAGCATCGGATCCCGCTCCGTGATGCGCATGAGGTTCTCCGCGGCCTCGGATTCCTCCTGCGCGGTCGCGGCGTGCCGCATGTGCCAGCTGAGCAGAGACCCGCGGAGCGCCTGGTCGTCGGGGAACTTCTTCACGGCTTTTTCGAGGATGTCCCGCAGACGGTCTTCGTCGAGCAGGTTCGCTGCGGCCGTGATCGCGTCGGTCCAGACCTCAAAATCGCCGCTCGATTCGTCGAAAACCTCGTCTTTCTGCCACTGGAGGACCTGCAATTCCATGGCTTCGTCTTCTCCGTCTTTGCCACTTTCGGGATCGCTGTCTCCGGCGTCTTCTTTCTCCGCCGCTTTCTCCAACTCCGACGCGTCGGCGTCCGCGCTGTAATAAAGGTCCACGTCGTCTTTGTCGAGGTAACGGGTCCCGTAGAGCATGACCCGCAGATACCAGTCGAGCCTTCTCCTGACGTCGGAATCGGCGAGCAGAAGCGTTTCGGCGGCGTCCGCGGTGCGCTGCAAGTACGGCAGCAGCTCGGCGGGATCGTCCGTGCCGACGCGTTCCCGGAACGGCGGAAGCGTCTCGAAGACCGGCTCGGCAGAACGGAGCATGCGCGCCAGAATGCGTTTCGTCTCGGGTTCCGGCGGATTCCGGCGGACTTCATCGAGGAGGTCCGCGGCGGGATGGTCGGCGGAGATGTCCCCGGCTGATTTGCGGATCACGAGCGTGCGCATGTCGAACTTCCGGCCGCGGAACAGCGCCTGCGTCAGGAACGCGGCGTAGTCTTTCGCACCGAACGTGTCGCGGCAATAAGCCTCGCCGTCCAGCTCCTCCTTCGCCCGGAGCGGGAAAAACGACACGTTGAACCACGGCGGGAACTTCTTTTTCTCCGCCTTGCCCGTGGCGGGGTCATACATCACGGGCGGGAGCGCCCAGATGCGTTCGATCCACTTCAGCAGGGGGTCGCGGGCGTGTTTTTTCTTGTGCCACAGCACGCGCGTCAGGCAGATGCGAAACGATCTGGCGTCCAGCGCACAGATCAGCGGGCAGCCGATGACCATCACGTCGCGTTTCACGAGCGGCATCCGTTTGAACCGGGGGAAGACCGCGGCTTTTGTACCCATGTCGAGGTAGAGCTCCCGGATCGGCGGGATGTTCAGTTCGGAGCAGACTTTGTTGACCTCGTCGAAAAGCCGTCCGTGCTTGACGGGCAGCCCGTCCGGGATATCGCGGCGGTGCATGTAGCAATAGATCCAGATGATCGCGATCGCCGGAATGACCAGCAAAATCACCCCGATGAACATTTCCCCGTCTGTCAAAGCCAGGATGAACGGCCAGAAGATCGCGGCCAGAAGAAGCAGGAGCACGAGCAGGAGAAAGATGTTCGTCAGCCCGTAAAGAAGGATCAGGACCAGCCTCAAGCGGTACAGCGCCGGGTGGCGGTCGTACAGCGCCCGTATCTTTTCGAAGCGCCGCCAGGTCTTCAGGTCGATGTCAATCAAATTCATAGCCGTTTCTTCCGGGATGTTGCGATTTCGAAGGTCCGGCAACTAATATACATGCGGAATAAAATATTGCAAGTTGCTGTTTAAAAAAAACTTGCAAAAAACGTGCTGCAAAAGAAGATTACTCCGCGTCCTCGTCCATGGTTTCCAGCAGGAAGCTGACGGGGCGGAAGCCGTCATTGCAGGAGATCATGGCGGATTTCGGGTCCTTCATCCAGCCGTCGTAGAAGTTTTCGCCGCCGTGCGCCAGCGCCATCACGAACGGCGAGACGGTGTCCCATGCGCTGTCGCAGAAGCCGTCCGGGCGCGCCCAGCCGTTGCAGACAAAGACTTGGCCGAGCTTCATGTCGCAGTCATGTTCGATCGGGTTTTCATATTGCGCGATCAGGTCGTCATGCCGGACGATCTTCTTCACCGTGATCCTGACTTTTTTCATACTAAATCCTCTTCATTTGTTGTTTTGACGGAACGATGGGGGGCGGGCGAATCCCTCCCGGATCATTCCGCCTTTTCGAACACTTTTTCGATTTTCTGTTCCGGTTTCTTCTCCGCCGGATAAAAACGGTCCTGGATACAGCCGTAATACGTCATGCCGTCGAGAATGCCGGTGACATCCTCCGCAGGGACAGTCTGGTCGCCCATCACCATCACGATTTCGTCATTTTCCCGAAACGGTGCTGACCATGTATTGATTTCCACGTTCGGAACCTGTGCGGCATACAGTCTGTCCTCGAACGGCTCCAGCCTGAACACCCGACATTCCGGTCCCTGCACATCCACGAGGTAGTCCCCGTATATGTCGCGGAGAAACAGCCGTCCGTCTTTCAGGCGGTAGACATTGAAATGCGTGCGTCCTCCGGTATTCGTCAAAAGATACCGGTACGTCTTCTCCCCGTCGCGCGAAAAACGGAGCCGGTAGTTGTACTCCGCCAGGAACGGGTGGATGGGCTGCTCCTGAAACGCGATCCCGGTGTTCCCTTCCCGCGGGAGCCACGCGGTTCGCCAATCCCCCTTATGATCGGAATCCGCGAGACGGCAGGCAAACGACAAGAATATATCAGCAATGAGCACGGGCGGCAGTAAAAGAAGAAACACCAGAATAGACGGCCCGGGATTGTATTTTTTCTTCATGCCGAATCTCCGTTTGATGAAGAGTCCGCCCGGTATGATGACCAGGAATGCCGCAATCAGCGGAACGGCAAGAGCAATCCAGATCGGAATCTCAATGTCCCTTTCCTGCTGTTCGCTGATGTCCCGTACGATCTTTGACAGCAGTTCGTCGCTCCAGTAAAAGGCAATGATCCCCAGCGTGACGGTCTTCAGCGCGATGAGCAAGTTTCCGTTGTTGCGACGGGTCTTCGGCACGAGCCACAGGACGGCCGGCAGGATCAGCATGAGAACCGTGAAAATGAGGTCGGCAAGCATAGTCGTTTCTCTTTATTCGAATTGCAATGTCATTTCTTTTTCTTCTCCGCGATCGCGCGGGCGTGCTCCTCGCTCATTTCCGGTACGTGCGCGGGGATGCCTTTCGCCTCAAGGATCCGGATGTCCTTTTTCGTGGCGATGCGTGCTTCAATGTTGTAATTCGCAAGCGCGATCGTGCATCTGTCCGCGAGTTCCCTGTTCGAGAAGCCGGAGAAAAAACTGTGGATGTTCTGTTTGCGGACGAGGTAGAGGAACAGCGACCCCAGCGCGACGGACCGGTCGTAGCGGCGCGACACGAGATAGAACTTTTTCACGCCCAGGGACGGGTCGACGAGGGCGTCGCCGATATCGGAAATGTAATGGTCCGGGATGTCGCTCGTGAGCAGGAGATCGTCCATCGAGAGTTTCGCATTGAACGCGCCGCGCATCCCGTTCGACGCATTGTTCGCCAGCACGAGAATCTCTTTTACTTTCGCGAGGTCGCCCTGCCGGAGCCGGTATTTTACGAGCGTGTCGGCGAACTGAAGCGCGAGCATGGAGTTTTTCGAAACGAGCTGTTCGAGTTTCCCGGCGGCTTCGTCGAGTTCCTGATCGTCGACGGCCCGGTCCATTTGCGCCGAGAGGACCGTCGCCTGCGCGGAAAGGGAATCGGGGAAACGTTCGCGGAGAATATTGAGGCACGCATTGAAAACATCCATCCGGTCGAGCATGCGTGCCGGGTGCAGGGCATCCGTGAACGTGTCCGGGTCGTCGGACGACATATCCAGAGCATCGAGTTTTTCGCGCAATTCTTCGAGGCTCTTTTTGTAGTTCGTCAGGAAGTCGCGCAGACCGCTTTTCTCCAGATACGCGTTGAAATCCCGTTCGAAATCAGGACAGGCGAGCAGATAGTGTTCCACGGCGTCCGGGGTGCGTTTCAGGCAGGGAAGAAGCGCTTCGATGTCGGCCGTGCCGACGCGTTCGCGGAAGGGCGGATGCGGAATATTGACCGGATTCGCCGATTTGAGCAGATGTCCGAGCTCGCGCCGGACCTTGCCTTCGTCCGGCAGTTCGCGCCGGGACGCGCGGATGATCGCGGCGAGATCGTCGCCCGGCTCGGTCCCGGAGAGTTTCCGGAACAGGACCTCCGCATCTTCCAGCTGATCCCCGACGGCCATCTGCGTGAAAGCCTCCGTGAAATCCCGGTAGGCAAACGTCCTGCGGCAGTATTCATCGGCGGCCTTTTCCTGCTCGATCTCCATCGGGAAGAAGAGGACCGGCAGAGGCGGCATGACCTTCAGGAAAACGAGGAGTTTGTACAAGGGAGAAAAGACGTAGATCGACCAGATCCACTCGATGAAATTCCGCGCCATGTCGCCCTCGGGATGGGCGGCGGCGAGGTGGCCGAGCTCGTGCGTGATCGCCACGCGCAGCGCCTTCGCGTCCATGGAGCAGGCCGCCTGGTATCCGACGAGCAGGATATCCCGCCTCAGAAACGGCAGAAACGGCACATGGGAAACGAGCGCCAGCGGCTCCGTCGTGCTGAGATAAATCCCGTCGATGCGCCGGGTGCGCAGTTCGCGGCATATTTCCCCGACGTCATCGTACAGCGCGCGGTATTTTCCCGGCTCCAGGTAAAAGAGGTCCTTCCACGGTTTGTTGCTGACCATGTCATGCAGCATGCCGAGGGCGCCGCCGATCATGATGATGAAAAAGACCCATTTTTTCAGCCCGGCGGGAACGAACAGGAGCAGGATGAAAACGCCGGTGAGGATGAGGAGGAACAGGACGGTGAACAGGAGGAGCAGGGCGATTCTGAGCTTGTAAAGACCGGGATGCTTTTCGTAGAAAATCCTGATCTTTTCGTAGCTCGTCCAGATCGCGAGATTGATGTCGTCCATGGCGGGATTAACCTCAAATCAAACAAATGGAATATGATTACATGGATTACTATACTGCAAAACAGGAAAATATCAAGGCGTTCTGAAAAAAACTGTAAACTTGTGAAGAGTGAAACGACCGGAAAGATGAGCGAAAAAAAGCGGGCCCGGGAGAACCCGGACCCGTGAGAGACTCAAATCTGACTGGTGAATCAGTTGATCTTGTCGGCGGCCGGCGTGGGGGCCGTCGGATTCTGCGCGCCGTATCCCTTGTACGCGCCGAAGAGCTTGAAGGTCTCTTCCATCGGATAGCGGTTGCCGTACATGGAGACCTTGGTCTCGATCTTGCCGACCTTGTTCATGCCCATGGCGGCACGGAAGAGGTTGGCGGGGGAGTTTTCGTCGAAATCGGTGGTCTCGGAGTAGGAGGCGTTGAGGAAGGCGGTGAGGTAGGCCTCGTTGATGGCGCCCTTGAACGCGCCCGGATCCTTGAGGGAGATGTTGCCGTCGACGTCTTCGATGCCGGGGAAGTCGACCATGTCTTCGAACTCATCGGAGTCGACGCGGAGCTTGAGGATGCTGGGGCTCTTCACGACGGTGACGTCGGCCTGCTTGTTGAGGAAGAAGACGTTGTTGTCGATGGTGACGTTCTTGGTCTTGGGATCGCCGAAAGCGTTGTCGACGCCGGCGAAGACGCTGAGACCGAAGATGTTGTGGTGGACGTTGGATTTGACCTTGGCGTTGCAGCGGTAACCGTAGCCCATGTCGCCGAAGTCGTCGGTGCGGCTCCAGGAGAAGAGCACGGTGTTGTTCGCGAAGTCGCAGGTCACATCGCCGTTCTGGGCGCTGGAGCAGAGGACGTTGCAGGAGATCATGCGGCAGGCGACGAAGAGGTTGTTCTCGATCGTGGCTTTGCCCTTGTAGAGGTTGAGGTTGATGCCGTAGTTGCCGCTGTTGGAGAAGACGCAGTTCTTAATGATGATGTTGCCTTCGAAGCGGCCGGCGGTCTCGCTGTAGATGGAGTAGGACTTCGCGGAGGCGAATTTGTCCTTGGAGCCGTGCGCCGGGGGTTCGAGCCACATGCCGGTCTCGACGCCTTCGGGTTTGCCCTTGGTGTCGTGATAGCTGTTCATGAAAGACTGGTCGATCACGATGCCGTCGAGGACCATGTCGGGGCCTTTGCCGTTCGGGAGCTTCAGCGTGATGACGCCGATGCCCTTGGAGTCGTTCTTGTCGTTCGGGGGCTGGATCTTGGTGGTGTACTTGGCGAGGTCGCGGGTCTCGAATTTCTCGTCATAGCCGCCAATGATGGTGACGGGCTTGTCGATGATGATCTCGCTGGCTCCGAGCGCGCCGGAGTAGTTGCCGGCGGCCATGTGGATGGTGTCGCCG
>JAEEQO010000096.1 GCA_016285335.1 Victivallales bacterium
TCTTCGGGTCCGCCGAGGACGACAAGCGCGACAAGATGGCGGAGACCGCCGCGCTCCTCGCGTTCAGCGCCATCCGCAACAACGACAAGGTCGGGCTCCTGCTCTTCTCCGACCGCGTCGAATCCTACATCCCGCCGCGTTCCGGCCGCGCTCACGTGATGCGCGTGATCCGCGACCTGGTGGCGACGCGTCCGCGCGGACGCGGCACCGACATCGCCGCCGCGCTCGAATCGCTCAGCCGCACGCTGAAGAAAAAGACGGTGATCTTCCTTATCAGCGACTTCATGGACCAGGGCGACTTCTGGAAGCCGCTCCGCATCCTGAACCGCAGGCATGACCTGGCGGCCATCCGTGTGGTCGACGCGCTGGAGACCGCCCTGCCGTCCGCCGCCGCGCTTGAGCTCGAGGACGCCGAAACCGGCGCGACCTTCGCGTTCCCCGGCAGCAGACTTGCCGCGACCCGCTACGCCGCCGCGCAGGAGCTTTTCGACCGCCAGCTGGAGGAGAACTGCCGCCAGGCGAAAGTCGACCTCATCGAACTGCCGTGCACGGGCGACATCGTGAAACCGCTGATGGGATTCTTCCAGAAGCGCGGCAAACGCAAATCCGGAGGCCGGTAGACCATGAAGCCAAAACGCCTGATCGAAACGACCTGGTTCCGGTTGCTCCCGTATTTCGCGGGCGGGTTCTTCCTGCTGCTCGCCGTCGCCGGCATCGCGGTCGCCGTCCGCTGGAACATGTCCCTGAAGGAGGCCGCCGATCCGGTCCTGCTCGGCGAGCCCGTCTATGAGCTCCCGGCCGGAGAACCCACGATCGGGACGCATTTCAACGCCGTCCTGAAGTACCGCCTGCCGTGGTCCGACTCGTTCAAGCTCGCCGGAGCCGACCCGGGCAAAAACCTTCAGCTGACCTCCGATCCCGAATTTCACCGTTCCCGCTTCCGCTGGGGCTATACCGACTGGACGCTCACGGTGCCGCTTCAGGCGTATCGCGGCGGCACATCCGGCGGCGGGTCCGTGACAGCCGAGTTTTTCGCGGGAAAGAGCATCGAAACGCCGCTGCCCGAGCTGAAGATCGCCGACCTGGTGCTGCCGCTGGACGATACCGGCACGGAGCTTTCGCTCGCGCCGCGCATCGACGTGAAGGACCGTGCGTTCTCGATTCTGGTCGCGGTCATCGTCGCGCTCGCCGTCATCCTTGTTTCGCTGGCCGTCTGGGCGCTTCTGGCGCATAAGAAACGCGAAGCCGCGAAACATGTCAAGACGGTCTGGGAGCTCGCGCTGGAGGCGATTTCCGAGCTCCGCATTCAGGTCCGCAGCGGTTCCGCCTCGCCCGAACTCGCCGTCGCCGGGCTGACCGACGTCGTCCGGCATTACCTGGAGGCGCGGTTCCAGCTCCGTGCCGAACGCCAGACCACGGCCGAATTTCTGTCCGACCTGGAGCGCAACGACCGTCTGCTGGAGGACCGCGACCGCAAGTTCCTGCGTTCGTTCCTGGCCTCCGCCGACATGGTGAAGTTCGCGCGCGTCCCCGCCGATCCGAACCTGTTCGAACAGGCTTCCGTGAAGGCGGAGGAACTCGTTTCCGGCACGATCCCGCATGAAGACGAACTGCAAACAGGACGGGGAGGGCGCAAATGAAACTTGAATTTCCGTGGCTGCTTCTGCTGTTCATCCCGTACGCAGCGGTCCTGTATCTTGGCTGGACGCTCCGCGCGCCGTCCATCCGCGTTCCCGGCCTGGAACCGTTCAAACGGGCCGCGGGCAAACACCGCCGCGTGAACTGGCGCAAGCTGATCCCGTTCGTGCTGTTCGCCCTCGGCGGCGCTGCCATGATCGTCGCGCTGGCACGTCCGCGCGAGGGCATCGAGGAGATTCGTTCGAAAGCCGACGGCATCGACATCATGATCGCGATCGACCTGTCCCCGAGCATGAGCGCATTCGACGCTCCCGCGAACGTCTCCGACTCGCAGATTTCCGGGCTCGTCCAGCGCGGCACGCTCAAAAACCGCGTCGAGACCGCGAAGGAAGAGATCGCCCGGTTCATTGAGGAACGCCCGAACGACCGCATCGGCCTGATCGCGTTCGCCAGCCTCCCGTACGTGATGTGCCCGCCCACGCTCGACCACGCGTTCCTGCTGGCGAATCTGTCGCGCCTGTCCGTCGGGCAGATCGGCGACGGCACCGGCATCGCGTCGCCCATCGCCAGCGCGGTGAAGCGCCTGAAGGACTCCGACGCGAAAAGCCGCATCCTCGTGCTTTTCACTGACGGCTCGAACACGGTCAACGGCCAGATCTCGCCACGCGACGCCGGCAAGCTCGCCGATACGTTCGACGTCACGATCTACACGGTCGGCATCGGGTCGCGTCACGCCCGGATTCCCGTTCAGGGCCTCCTCGGCGGCGTGGTCTTCCAGAGCTACCCGGACGAGTTCGACGAGCCGCTGCTGCGCGACCTGGCGGACATGACCGGCGGACGTTACTACCGCGCCGCCGACGCCAAGGGCATGGCACAGGCGATGAACGAGATCAACAAGCTCGAAAAAACGAGCGTGGAGCAGCCTGTCGTCGTCAACTGGCGCGAGCTCTACCCGTATTTCTGCTGGTTCGCACTCGCCTCCGTCCTGCTCGGTTTCTGCTTCCGCCAGACCGTCTGCCTGCGTCTGCCATGACACGACTGCGCTCAGTGCAATGATAATAAATACGGGCGGCAGGACCGACACGGTCCAGTATTTCACGGACTGGCTGCTGAAACGGTTTGCCGAGGGGTATGTGCTGTCGCGCAATCCGCTTTTCCCGGACAAGGTCACGCGCTGGGAGCTGAACCCGGAAGTCGTCGACTGCGTGGTGTTCTGCTCGAAGAACTACCGCCCGATCCTGCCGCGGATTCGTGAGATCACGGACCGCTTCCACACGTATTTTTTCTACACGATCACGGCGTACGGACGCGACGTCGAGCCGGGCGTGCCGAGCATTGAGGAGAGCATGGACACGCTGGCGGAACTCGCCTCGGTCGTCGGTCCGCAACGCGTCGCCTGGCGCTACGATCCCGTCCTGCTCACGAAGACGTACACCATCGAACGCCACAAGGACACGTTCGCGCGCATGGCGGCCCGCCTCGCGCCGCACATCGACCGATGCATCTTCAGTTTTGTCGAAATGTATAAGAAAGTCGAGCTCAACATGCCGGAACTGGTCCCGCTGAACGACGCCTACCGGAACGAGCTGGCGGAGTTTCTCGGCGCGACCGCCGCGCGCCACGGCATCCCGATCCAGACCTGCGGCACGGACGGCAACTACGCGCGCTTCGGCATCAGCTCTTCCGGCTGCATGACGCTCGACATCCTCGGCAGCGCCAACGGCATCCAGTTCCGCAAGCTCAAACACAACGGCATCCGCGCGGGCTGCCACTGCATCGAAACGCATGACATCGGCGCGTACGACACCTGTCTCAACGGCTGCAAATACTGCTACGCCAACCGGAACCCGCGCAAGGCGTTCGAGAACTTCAGGTACCACGACCCGGATTCCCCGCTCCTCCTCGGCCGCCTCCGCCCCGAAGACACCGTCACCAGCGGCTCGCAGAAATCCTACCTCGCATCCTCCTCCTCCGCCCGGAAAAAAGCCGACAACGCCACGCCCGACCTGTTCTGAGCTGGATTGAGGAGGAGCGTCCCCATGCGCGGGGAATGTTTAACGTTACGAAATGCAACGGGGCAGCTGTTTGATCAAAAAATGTATGCTTTTTCCTGAAAACGGTATAGCATAATTCAGGTTTTATAGTATATTATGTTTGAACGGGAAAGATGTCCGCTGTTTGTATTGAACCGCGGCGCGTCCGTCCCGGAGCACAAATCGAACGTAACGCAACCGTATTCGACATAATGTCAACCAACCCTATGAACGAACAGGAGAACCAGGACATGAAACCTGCCGCCATCCTCGCCGCCGCGGCCCTTTGCGCGGCCGCCGCAAGCTGCAGCTCCGCCGAAGTGGAGCCGAATCCGCCCGCCGGAAAGTGGACCTTCTACCCCTCCAGCGCATCGAAACTGGACGGCGGCGCACTCGCCGACCGCATGACCGTGAACGAGAAGTTCCTGCTGGAAACGGTGAACCCGGACGCCCTGCTGTCGAAATTCCTGACCGTGGCCGGCCTCGAGCCGAAGGCGCGTCCCTACGGCGGCTGGGAAGGCCGCGACATCGCCGGGCATTCGCTGGGGCACTACCTCTCCGCGCTCGCCATGGCGTACGCGCACAACGGCAACGCGAAGGCGAAGGAACGCTGCGACTACATCGTCGACGAGCTCGCGAAATGCCAGGACAAGCTCGGCACCGGGTACGTTCACGCCGAGGACGAAGGCTGGCTGAACCAGCTCGAACGCGGCCAGGTGCGCCCGCAGCCGTTCAACCTGAACGGCGTCTGGGTGCCGTTCTACTCCATCCACAAAGTCTTCGCCGGCCTCCGCGACGCCTACCGTCTGACCGGAAACAAGAAGGCGCTCGACGTGGAAAAGAAGCTCGCGGACCGCGTCTGCGCCGCGCTGAGCAACCTCAATGAGAGCCAGGTGCAGAACATGCTCCGCGCCGAGCACGGCGGCATGCTTGAGGTCATGGTCGACCTCGCGGAAGACACCGGCGACAAGAAGTATTCCGAAGCCGGACGCAAATTCTTCTTCGACAACCGCATCCTCGGCGCGATGGAGGAGCAGCGCGACATCTTCAACGGCATCCACGCGAACACGCAGATCCCGAAGATCGCCGGCCTGGCGCGTCTGTACGAGGTCGAGGGCGACGAAAAGGCGAAGACCGGCGCGGAATACTTCTTCAACGAAGTCTCCACGAAGCGGTCCTACGCGAACGGCGGCCACAGCGAAAGCGAGCATTTCTACGACATGAACGACGTGGCGCGCACGCTGAAGCCGAACACGGCCGAGACCTGCAACTCCTACAACATGGTGAAGCTCGCCATGCACATGTTCGAGTGGAACCTGAACAGCAAGCCGATGGACTTCGCCGAAAAGGTGACGCTGAACCACATCGCGGCGAACATCGGCCACGAACCCGGCGAATACGGCTACTTCCTCTCCCTCGGCTCGCCGCACTACAAAGTCTTCGCCACCGAGTTCAACTCCTGGTGGTGCTGCGTGGGCTCCGGCATGGAAAACCCGGAACGCTACACCGAGATCAGTTTCGCCAAGGGCGACGACGCGGTGGTCGTGAACCAGTACTGGGCCGCCGAACTGAACGACGACAAGCTCGGCGTGAAGCTGGACGTCGACTCCGCGTTCCCGCTGTCGGACGAGGTCACGATCGACGTCGATCCGGCCGGCGGCACGAAGAAGTTCACTCTGTACCTCCGCAAGCCCGTCTGGGCGAAGACCATGGCCGTGACGCTCAACGGCGCCGCGATCAGCGCCGAAGCCGACGAACGCGGCTACATCGGCATCACCCGCAAGTGGAAAGAAGACGACAAGGTCGGCATCAAGTTCGAATTCCCGCTGTACGCCGAAACGCTCCCCGACGACAAGCACGTCGCGTTCTTCTACGGCCCGCTGCTCCTCGCCGCCGTGATCCCGCCGACCCCCGGCAAGGACGATCCCGCCGTCCGCCGCTACCGCGACCAGTGGGGCCCGGAAACGCATGAGCCGATCCCGACCGTGGACGCCGCCGATGTTGAGACCGCGATCAAGGCGTTCAAGCCCGGCAAGAACTTCGGCGAGTTCACCGCGAAGAGCACGAACGGCGAGTTCACGCTGATGCCGCTCTTCAACATCTATCACGAGCACTATTCCGCCTATCTCCCGCTGAACAAGTAAGGAAATCGTAAAGGCTTCCTGAAATGAGGATCCCCGCCGTTTCCCTCGTGCCCGTCCTCGTTTTCACCCTCTGCGTGTCCGTCGCCGCCGTGCTGTGCGGCGCGGACAACGGGGACGGCACGTACACCAACCCGATCCTGTTCGCCGACTACCCCGACTCGGAGGTCATCCGCGTGGACGACGATTTCTACTACCAGTCGTCCTCGTTCCACCTCGTGCCGGGCAATCCGATCATGCGTTCGCGGGACCTGGTGAACTGGGAGCCGGCGGGATTCTCCATCCCGGACTACAGGATCCTGGAGGATGCGCGTTACGACCTCGACGGTCGGCACGGCAACGCCTACGGCGCCGGAAGCTGGGCGCCCTCGCTGCGCTGGCACGACGGCATGTTCTACTCCGTGTGCTACGTGTGGGACAACCGGCCGGAAAACAAGACCGGCGTGGACGGCGTGTTCCTGGTGTCGCGGGCGAAGAGCGTGGCCGGGCCGTGGAAGATGAACGCGATCCGGGCGAAGATGTACGATCCGGGGCTGTTCTTCGACGACGACGGCCGCGTGTACGTGTTCCACGGGCAGAACGAGCTGAAGGTGACCGAGCTTGACGCTGGCCTGACGAAGGTCGTCACGCCCGAGAAGACGATCATCCGCGGGACGATCTGCGAAGGCTCGCACGTCTACAAGGTCGACGGCAAGTATTACATCTACAACCCCGGCGGCGGCAAGCAGCACTGCTTCCGCTCGGACAACATCTACGGCCCGTACGAACACAAGGTCGTGTGCGATTCCCAGCTGACCTACGAGGGGTCCGGCCTGCATCAGGGCGGCCTCGTCCAGCTCAAAAACGGCGACTGGTGGGCGATCATCTTCCAGGACTACGGCAAGCACGGACGCATCCCGTTCCTGCTGCCCGTGGAGTGGAAGGACGGCTGGCCGGAGACGAAGCCCGTCCTCACGCACAAGAAACCGGCGGTTCCGGGGGAAAGCTCCGGAACCCGCACCCCCGGCGCGCCGGGCAGGAGCCTGAGCCCCCTCGGTTTCACCGACACGCCCGGCATAAGCCGCGGCATGCCGGGGAGATGGGCCGCCGTCCGGGAAAGCATGGAAAGCGGCCCGGACAAATGGCGGAGCGACACGTTCGACAATGCGGACGGCATCGGCCTCCAGTGGCAGTGGAACCACCATCCCGCGGCGGACGGCTGGTCGCTCGCGGAACGCCCCGGCTGGCTCCGCCTGAAGCCGGTTCGCACCTCAAATGCGATCCGCGAAACGCAGAATGTGCTCGTCCAGCAGATCTTCGGGCCGGGGGACTCCGCGCAGGTCGTGCTGGATTACTCCGGGCTGAAGGACGGCGACGTGGCGGGGCTCGGCCTCTTCTCCCAGCACTGCACGTTCATTGCGGCAGTCCGCGAAAACGGCAAAACGCGTCTCGCCGTGATGCGCCAGATGTGCTGCGACGGCAAATACGCCACGGAAGAACTCGCATCCGTCGAGCTCGACGGTCTTGGCCCGGACGATTCGACCAATACGCTCAAAAAGGGGCAGGTCCTGATCCGCGCGGACATCCCGTACCTCCAGTACGCCGTGCAGTATTCCTACAGCTTCGACGAGGGAAGGACGTTCCGCGATCTGGGCGAATTGCTCGGGATGCCCTGCGAATTCTTCTCCGACTGGCTGGCGATCCGCTACTGCCTCTTCTGCTACGCCCGGCAGGAGCCCGGCGGGCATGCGGACTTCGACG
This sequence comes from Victivallales bacterium, assembly GCA_016285335.1. The sequence goes on from JAEEQO010000096.1 coordinate 7,553, forward strand.
ACTTCAAGACGGAGCAGAAACTGTACGACTATCGGGGGAAAAACGGGGGGATCGTCTATCATGCGCAGTTCTGCGACGAATATCAGGATATGTCGAAGCCTGCGTTCGTGTGGGTGACCGACCCGGACGCGCCGCCGAACCTGTACCTGAAATGGCCGAACACCTCCCGCATCGGGACCGGCATCCACGACGCGGCATCCTGGGCGGAAGCCTTCGAGACGCGCGAACCGCGCTGGCTCCGTTTCGACCGGGTCATTTTCGACGAACAGGACGGCAACAAATGCACCGTCACAGTCCGCGCCTCCGGCAAGGGGCGGATCGTTTTACACTGGTGCTGGGGTACGGGCGAAACCTTCCGGTTCGTGCTCGTCGGGAGTGCGCCGCCCTCAACCGAAATCGCTTCCATCCAGGTGGATTCCGAAGAGATGCGCGATTACAAATTCGAGCTTGACAATCCGGCGATGCAGGTTCGCAATCCGAATCCGCACACCGGGATCGGTTTATACCGTTCCCGCACCCAGCCGATCCGCGTAGACATCGAGCCGGAGGAAGGCTCGTTCCTGCGCTTCCGCAGCATGAAGGTCTCGGACTGAGCCACCGCAGCAGTGATGACGTAGTGCGCGACCCCCACAGTTCCAAAGTGTTTTCTGCCGGCGGAAACAGGCGAAAAGCGCTGCCGCCGGCAGAATAGATCCCGCGATCAGATGACGGTCTGATACCGGTAGGTAGGATTGGGACGGCCGGGCATCAGGCACTTCAGGTTCGCGATCGAGGCGGAAACGCCGAATTTGGCGGCCGTTTCCGGGAGGATGGCCTCGACGGTCTTCTGGAGATCGTCCGGGGACATCTGAACGCGTGCGTTGAGCGTCATTACGGCGGATGCGCCCTTCACGGCGGAATCGCCGCGCATGTTCACCGTTCCGCCGATGGAACCGACGTTGCCGAGGATGACCTTGCCGTCGCAGGTAAGCGAGAGCTTGACATGTCCGATCTCCGCCTTGTCGGCGAGGAAGGCGTCTTTGAGCTTCGTGAGCAGGGATTCCGCAAACGCGTTCCAGTCGGTGTCGGCGGCGCCGGTGAGTTCGATGGCGGCGTTCAGCCAGCCGAGAACAGCTTCGCCGTGGGCATAGCGGTCATAATCGACCTCGGTCAGATGTGCGCCGGGACATCCGCCCGCGAGGATCTCGTCGATCCAGGCGTCGACGCCGGTCCCCTGAAGTGCGGAGACTGCCGCGGCGGGGGCGGCGAAGTTCTGCTTCAGCAGGGCGAGTTCTTCCTCGACCTGCGCCGCGGTGAGCGTGTCGGCCTTGTTCAGAAGGATGCGGTCGGCTTCTTCCAGCTGGCGTTTCACGATGTAGAGGGCATCCGGGTGCGTGAGCGTCCGGACGAGCTCCAGCGCCTCTTTCAGGCGGACGGGATCGACCAGGACCGTGAGCGGAGCCAGGTCGAGGTCCGGGAATTGGTCCTTGATCGGCTGGAGGATGGTGGCGGAGAGGTCGGTGCAGCTGCCGACGGGTTCCGCCACGATCAGGTTCGCGCCGGAGTCGATCAGCGACTCGATCGCCTTCATAAAGCCGGGGAAGTTGCAGCAGAAGCAGCTGCCGGAGACTTCGCGGACTTCCACGCCCGTGCGGGTCAGGATCGCGGTATCGACGAGGTCGGCCGCCTGGTCGTTGGTGATCAGGCCGACCTTGAAGCCGCGCCCGGTGAAACGTCCGGCGAGGGTGTTCAGCATGGTGGTCTTTCCGGCGGCGAGGAATCCGCCGACGAGGATCAGTTTGGTTTTGCTCATGGTATCAGTCTTTCTTTTTTCCGCAGCAGCAGTCGCTGCTTTGTCTGTTCATCAGGGGTTCGTAGAGTTTCGTGAAGAGGATCGCGGCGACGATGCCGCCGATGACGGGCGCCAGGATGTATACCCAGAAGGCTCCGCCGCAGGCGTCCGGCTGTGCGGCCTTGCCCCAGCCCATGATCATGGCGACCACGCGGGGGCCGAAGTCGCGCGCGGGGTTCAGTCCGGCCTGCGTCAGCGGCGCGACCAGGCAGATCACGGAGGAAACGGTCAGGCCGATCCAGAGCGGCGCGGAGTCGCTGGAGGGACGTCCGACGTTGCAGCCTTCCGTGAGGGCGAAGATCAGGAATACCAGCAGGAACGTTCCGAATCCTTCGCCGAAGCACGCCAGGCCGAGCGACACGACTTTCGTGTTGTAGTATTCGCCGAACATCCTGCCGGTCTTCACCGATTCCGCGGAACCGCGCACGATGTTGTGCGTCGTCTCGAAATCGGCGATCGCGGGCGAGAAGAGCACGTAGATGATCCAGCCCGCGGCAAACGCGCCCAGGAACTGTGCGATCAGGTAGGTCGGGACCTTTTTCCAGGCCATGCGGCCGCTGCACGCCATCGCCATCGTGACGGCGGGGTTGAGGTGGGCACAGCACAGGTGCCGTGTCAGATAAATGGACAGTGTCACGCCGATGCCCCAGAACAATGCGATCAGCGCCAGGCTTTTATGCTCGCCGAAGAGCGTGTCGACCGCGACCGTGCCGCAGCCGAAGAGGACCAGGAGAAAGGTCCCCGAAAATTCACCGATAAAATCTCGTAATTTCATCACTACTGTCCGGTTAAAATATAGGGGCACAATTTGCAAAGAGATCGAGTTGTTCAGGAGCATTCCAGTCTGGAGGGTTCTTCAGGGTATCCCTGTTCAAATTGAGGACCTCGACCAGAGCGAAGTC
>JAEEQO010000097.1 GCA_016285335.1 Victivallales bacterium
CTGGCGGCTTCGGCGGCGGCATGGACTTCGGCGGTCCCGGCGGCATGGGCGGCTTCGGCGGCGGCATGGGCGGCTTCGGCGGTCCTGGCGGCTTTGGCGGCGGCATGGGTGGCTTCGGTGGCGGCGGCATGGGCGGCTTCGGCGGCATGGGCGGCTTCGGAGGCTTCTGATCCTCCCCGCAAAATCTTCAACTGTTATTTCAAACGGCCTTTTCCTTACGGATTTGGCCGTTTTTTTCTGTTTCGCGATTGCATTCGCGGGAATATGATGTTATATTGATTCCGGATTACAGAATCAACGGTTCACGCGTGTGTGCGCCGCAATACAGTTTCAACCTCATCCCCCCGTTCAGGAGCTGAATCATGAAAGTTCTGATCGCGATCGTCATGTTTCTTTTCGGATTGTTCGTCGGCATCCTCATCATTCCGACGTTCAAAGAGTTTTCCACGTCGATGTTATCGGAGGAGGAATACTCCACGCCGCGCATGAAGACCGTGCTGAGCGGGTTCGGGATCACTCTTCCGCTCGAAGCCGCCGACATCAACCTGTACCTGAAGCAGGACGAGGAGAAAAGACAGGTCTGGGTGAAGTTCGAATGTCCCGACGACGCAAAAGACGAATTCATGCAGAGGCTGAACGCGAGGCATGCCGGGCTGTTCAACCGGGAGATCGAAATGCCGAAGATGTTCGACGGCACCCCGGTCTCCTGGTGGTCGTTCAACAATTCGTTCCGGTACTATGAATTCGACGGTATGTGCGCTGCATACGACGATCTGCTGCACCAGGTCTATCTGTACGCCATTCAGGACGATGCCAAACTGGAGCCGAAAGCTCAGCCTTCCTCCCTGGACTGACTCAAACCGAGGCAGAACGAGGCGGGAAGTCCGGCTTTGCGCCTCGGGCTTCCTTCATCCCGGATCCTGTGTGCGCCGCCTGAAGATTATCTTCGGGACCTGAAATATGCACCGGAGGACAAAAAAAACGGATTTTTTTGGAAAAACGGCTTGACAATGCAGACTTTTATGCTTAATTTCTCTATAGAACTCATCTGAACCCCTTTTACAAAGGAATTCAAGGTATGGATAAATACTACTCGAAAACCCATGAATGGGTCAAGATCACCGACGACGAGGAAGCGATTGTCGGCATTTCCGAATACGCAGCGAAAGAGCTTCTCGGTGACATTACGTATGTTGAACTGCCGAAGGAAGGAACGGACCTGATCTGCGGCGACTGCGCCGGCACCATCGAATCCGTGACGGCTTCCTCCGAAGTCTTTTCTCCCGTGAGCGGGACCGTGACCGCCGTCAACCATGCTCTGGACGACGATGCCGGACTCATCAACAAGAGCGCCGAGGGGAAAGGCTGGCTTTACAAGCTGGAGGATTACGACCCTACCGAGCTCGAAGAGCTTATGCCGGAAGAGGATTACGCGGATTACCTGGAAACGCTTTGAGGTGACGGATGTCTGAACTGGATCCCAATATCCTGGCCGGTTTTTCCGAACTTTACGGAATGAACGCGGAAGAGCCCTGGCGCATTTTCCGCATCATGTCGGAATTCATCGATTCGTTCGAGGTCATGGCGAAACACAAACGGCTTGTTTCCGTGTTCGGCTCCGCCAGGACGAAACCCGACGATCCCGTCTATCAGGACTGCGTCCGCTTCGGCGAACTCCTTACGGACAACGGATATGGCATCCTTACCGGCGGCGGCCCCGGCATCATGGAAGCGGCGAACCGCGGCGCATGGAACAAGAACGGCGATTCCGTTGGGCTGAACATCAAGCTTCCGATGGAACAGCATCCGAACCCGTACCAGACCGAATCCCTTGATTTCCGTTATTTCTTTGTCCGCAAGGTCTGTTTCCTGAAGTATTCCGTCGCGATTGTCGTCTATCCCGGCGGGTTCGGCACGCTCGACGAGTTCTCCGAAGCCCTCACTCTGATCCAGACCAGCAAGGTCCGCACTGTGCCGCTCGTGGCGGTCGGAAAGGAATACTGGGGCCCTCTCTTCGACTGGTTCCGCACGACCATGCTCCGCGACCGCATGATCAACGAAGACGATCTTGATCTGTTCTATGTCGCCGAAAATGCCGACGACGCGTTCAGCTTCATCAAGCGCGTTCACGACAGAAGCGGCGTGAAAAGCACGGTCCGGAAAGATATCTGACGCTTTTCCCTCATAAACTCCGATCCTTCCGGTGCGGACGGTTTCCTGCAAAAGACCATCCGCACCGTTCTTTTTGTCCTGAAACGGACGGGATCGCGCTTGATTTTTTCCATATCCCGATGTATATTAATTCAGTCACACGGGGTGCTGGAACCGTGCATCGAAACACGGGCTCCGGCTGAGATCATACCCGCACACCTGATCCGGATAATGCCGGCGTAGGAAATCACGACAGCGAAATCCTTTCCGACGGAAAGCACTCGCGGTTTTCTGCGAACAACCAACCAAACGAAAGGACAGACAAAATGTCGGACAACACCACCTCCCAGGTCATCGAAACGACCATCTCCCGCGCCATCGTCGAAAACTTCTCGGCGAAACTCCTCGACAACCTCACGGTCGACGTCGCCATCGTCGGCGGCGGCCCCTCCGCGCTCGTCGCGGCCCGCTACCTCGCGAAGAAGGGCGTCCGTGTGGCGATCTTCGAACGCAAGCTTGCACCGGGCGGCGGCACATGGGGCGGCGGCATGCTCTTCAACGAAGTCGTGGTGCAGGACGCCTCGCTGGAGATCCTCGACGAATTCGGCATCCACCACAAGCCCATCCCGGGCGCGCCCGGCTACAACACGCTCGACTCCGTTGAAATGGCGAGCGGCCTCATCTTCGGCGCGGTCAACGCGGGCGCGAAGATTTTCAACGCCGTCAGCGTGGAGGACATCGTGTTCCGCGGCGAGCAGGTCGGCGGCCTCGTCATCAACTGGACCCCGGTCGAACGACTCGGCATGCACGTGGACCCGCTGACTGTGATCTCGCAGTGCGTGCTGGACGGCACCGGACACCCGAGCGAGATCATGCACCTCGCCGTCGAAAAAGCACAGCTGAAGCTCGCCACGTCCACCGGCGGCATCCTCGGCGAGAAGCCCATGTGGGTCGACAGCGGCGAAGCTTCCACGGTCGAAAACACCCGCGAATACTACCCCGGCCTCTTCGCCTGCGGCATGAGCGCGAACAACGTGATGGGCGGCTACCGCATGGGCCCCATCTTCGGCGGCATGATGCTCTCCGGCCGCAAGGCCGCGGACCTCATCCTGAAGAAACTCGGGAAGTGAGTCCGATGCCGCGCCGCGTCTACACCACGCTGGACGAACGCATCGGGGCGTTCCGGCTGACCGACGTCTACCCCGTCGTCACCTCCGAATTCTGCCTCGGGCGTTCGCCCGTCGCGGTCGCGGAATCGCTCCTGAAGGGCGGCGTCCGCCTGCTTCAGATCCGCGAGAAGACCATGCCCGACCGGCCGTTTCTGGACCTGCTCCGGCAGGTCCGCGAACTGACGTGGGACTACGGTGCGCTGCTGATCGTGGATGACCGCGTGGACGCCGCCCTGATCGCACAGGCGGACGGCGTGCATCTGGGACAGGACGACCTTCCGCTGCCGGATGCGCGCCGCATCGCGCCCGACCTGCTCATCGGCGTCTCCACGCACAACGCCGACGAGATCGCGCGGGCGCAGGACGAGGGCTGTTCCTACCTCAACATCGGCCCGATCTTCCCGACCAGCACGAAGAAGCTCACGGGGATTCAATTCCTCGGTCTGGACGAGCTCAAACGACTTGTCCCGCTCGTCCGCGTGCCGTTCTCCGTGATGGGCGGCATCAAGTTCGACCACCTCGCCGACCTGAAGGCCGCCGGGGCAGGGCGCATCGCCGCCGTGACCGCGTTCACGCAGCAGCCCGACCCCGGCGCCGAAGCCGCACGGTGGCGTTGCGCTCTGAACTGAAAGCGCCCCGCGAATCATTGAACATTGAAAAGCCTGATTCCTCCAAAATATCAGTACAATGCCGGACGGCGAACACGCGTTTCGTGTCCGGATGCGCGATTTGTGTCCGAAATGAGGAAGATTTTTGCGTTTTCCGCTTGAAAAAGCCGGAAAGCGGGGTATATTTTATACTCATTCCTTATTTTTTTTCGTGGAGATCGAGGCAAACATGAAGTTTCGCATGACAGACAGATTTGACGCGCGCAGCGGGAAGTTTTCCGCCGTGCCGCTCGCTGCTGTCCGCATTCCCGCCCCGATCGACACCACGTCCGATGCGCTGATCGCCATTATTATTAGCCAGGCCGCCCGTTAACCCTTTGCGAAGGGAGATACGGGTGGTTCGGACGCGTACACACCCGTATCCGGATGCCTGAATTCTTCCTGAGCAATCCTAATACAACACAACACACAAGGATCGCATGAACATGGAAAACAAAGAACTGATCTCCATGAGAGTACGTGAGCTCAGGGCTCAGAAAAACTTCACCGTGCCGCAGATGGCGGAGCTCCTCGGCGTTTCGCCGGAGGAATACTCCCTGTACGAAAGCGGGACCAAACAGGCCCCGTTCTCGTTCTACTACAATCTGGCGGAACACTTCGGGCTGGACGTCTCCTCCGTCATCAGCGGCGAAGCGCCGAACCTGGACGTCTACACCGTGACCCGCAGCGGCGAGGGCTTCCCCTTCGTCCGCCGCCCCGAGTTCTCCTACCTGCATCAGGCGATCCGCATGAAGGACCGCACCGGCGAGCCGTTCATCGTGACCGCTCCGCCGCCTGCCAACCCGGACGAACCGCTCCAGTATTCCGAGCACAACGGCCAGGAATTCGACCTGATCCTGTCCGGCTCGCTGAAGATCTTCCTGCACGGCAAGGAAGAGCTTCTGAACGAGGGCGACAGCATCTATTTCGACGGACGCGAAGCGCACGCCATGGTCGCTTACGGCGGCAAGCCCTGCAAGTTCCTCTCCATCGTGATGCACAGCAAGTACGACGACGCCAAGCCCGACCGGTTCGCGTTCGTGCCGCAGCAGGTGGTGAAGGCACCGCCGACCGGCAGCAAACGCCTTCTGTATCAGGACTACATGGAGGAGGAGTGGAACCAGGACGGCACGCTGAAAGGCGTAAAGTTCCATGTGCCGGACAACTTCAACTTCGCGTTCGACGTGGTCGCCCGCCTCGCCGCGGAATGTCCGGACAAGATCGCCATGAAGTGGGTCTCCAAGGACAAGGTCTGCCGCGACTTCACGTTCCGTGACATCTGCGAAAACGCCATGCGGACCGCCAACCTGCTGCATTCGCTCGGGATCCGCAAGGGCGACCGCGTGATGCTGGTCCTGAAACGCCATTACCAGTTCTGGTTCGTGCTGAACGCGCTCCACATGATCGGCGCGGTCGCGGTCCCGGCGTCCTGCCAGATGACCGCCCACGATTTCGAATACCGCTTCAAAATGGCGGACATCCGCTATGTGTTCTGCTCCGCGGACGGCAATATCACGAAGGAGATCGACGAGGCCGCCAAGGTCACCGGCATGACGCTGAAGCTCTCCGTGAACGGGCAGAAGGACGGCTGGCTCGACTACGACTCCCTGTATCCGAATTTCCCGCCCGTCTTCCAGCGCCCCGCCGACCAGAAAACCACCGATCCGAGCCTCGTCTTCTTCAGCTCCGGCACCACCGGCTACCCGAAGATGGTCGAGCACGACTACGCATACCCGCTGGGACACATCATGACTGCGCGCCACTGGCACAAGGTCAACCCCGACGGCCTCCACTTCACCGTGGCCGACACCGGCTGGGGCAAGGCGCTGTGGGGCAAGATCTATGGACAGTGGCTCTGCGAAGCCGGCGTCTTCACGTTCGACTTCGACCGTTTCCACGCCGCCGACATGCTCCCGATGTTCAAGCAGTACGGCATCACCACCTTCTGCGCGCCGCCGACCATCTTCCGTTTCCTCGTGAAGGAAGACCTCTCCCAGGTCGATTTCTCCACGCTCGAACACGTCACCACCGCCGGCGAGGCCATGCCGCCCGAGGTCAGCGAGGCGTTCGCACGCGTGTCCGGCCAGCTCCCGTACGAGGGCTTCGGCCAGACCGAAACCACGCTGACCATCGCCACGCTCTCCGATATGAAGCCGCGTCCCGGCTCCATGGGCCGCGCCAATCCGCAGTACGAGGTCGTGCTGCTCGATTCGGACGGGAATCCGGTGGCGACCGGCGAGACCGGCGAGATCTGCGTGAAGGCGGAACCGGGCAACCGTCCCTGCGGACTTTTCGACTGCTACGTCAAGAACCAGGAAGACACGGACAAGGTCTGGCACGACGGCTACTACCACACCGGCGACCAGGCGTGGCAGGACGAGGACGGCTACTTCTGGTATCAGGGCAGGGCGGACGACATCATCAAGACGTCCGGCTACCGCGTCGGCCCGTTCGAGGTCGAAAGCGTCCTCATGGAACTCCCGTACATCCTCGAATGCGCCGTGACCGGCGTGCCCGATCCCGTCCGCGGCAAGGTCGTGAAGGCCACCGTGGTGCTCGTGAAGGGCAAGGAAGGTTCCGAGGAACTCAAGGAAGAGATCAAAAACTACGTGAAGACCCACACCGCGCCGTACAAATATCCGCGCATCATCGAGTTCGTCTCCGAGCTTCCGAAGACCGTCAACGGCAAGATTCGCCGCGCCGCGATCCGCGCGCAGAACGAAGCGGCGTCCGCCGAAAAGAAGGCGTAATTCTCCCTCAAAAACGCTTCGTTTGAACGAAAAAAAGATTCCCCTGCTTCGGAGTTAAGGCGTCCGAGCAGGGGCTTTTTCTTTTTGAATGAATGTCAGGGCAGGGAGGATTAGTCCTGCGCCGGTTCAAAGAAAACTTTCACGTGTCTGGTGCGAGGTCCGTCGTACTCGCAGAAGTAGATGCCCTGCCAGGTGCCGAGCTCAAGACGTCCGTTGCGGAACGGCACCGTCTGGCAGAATCCGGTCAGGATCGCCTTCAGGTGCGCGTCGCTGTTGCCCTCGCAGTGCTGGTAATACGCTTCGTCGTGCGGGATCAGCGCGGAGAGTTTCTGCAGGACGTCGTGCTTCACATCCGGGTCGGCGTTCTCGTTGATCGTGATCCCGGCGGTCGTGTGCGGGCAGAAGATGTGGCAGATGCCGCACGGGATGGACTGCGGCAGCACGCGGTTCACATCCTCGGTGATGTCGATGATCTCGCAGCGGCGGTTGGTTTTGACGTAGAATTCGGCCATGGTGAGGGGGCTTTCTGTTGGTTTGAGGTGAATGCGAATAGCGTTTTCCTAATAATATAACCCGTCCGGCGGCGTTTGCAACTCCGGGAGCGGAAAAACCGGGCTTGAAGGTCTTTTTTGAAGGGGGACACGGGGCAGGGCAGGGAGGACAGCCGACCGCGCCTTTCCCCGGCTCGGATGCGGTTTCCGTCTTTTTTTCTTCGTTATTTTTTCCTGCACTCTGCCTTTTTTTTGTGCTGCGATTGAAACAAGTTGCAATAAAGTTTCAATAAAGTTTCAAAACAGGCTTGACTTTCGTCCACTTTCAGGCTATATTTTCCCCGGATCCGCGGGACTGCTCCGATTCCGATTCGGAGCGTCCGGATCCGATCCCCTTATCCGGCCTCAACTCCCCCTCAAACAGAAAGGAACAAGATGAACCGTTCGCCGCCCGTTCTATCGTACATTTGTACGTGTAAATCGCATGGCTTTTACCTCGCAACAGCACTGCACATATCAACACCGAAAGATGCAGTTTGACATCATGAGTGAATACAACGAAGAAATCGGAACAGATCATGGGATCGGCATGGAGCAGATCCTTCACGAGGCGGAACAGGACAACGCTTCGTGGAAATGCAACGACATGCCGGACACGGAAACGCTCCGGAGAATGATCCTCCTCGCGGACTGGGCCAGCAGGGAACCGAAACGCTGGACCGCATACAGGATGTTTTACTACGACAAGATCGGCAGCTCCACCGTCATCGCACAGAAACTTCATGTGGCGGAACGCACCGCACGGCGCTATCTGCTTCCCGTCAGGCTCGGCAGACACCTCCGCAGAAGAACGCTGAATCCGAACCGGCTCCGTCCTTTGACGCGGCAAACCAGGGGAGGGGGGCCGGATATGAACGCCTTGTGACCGACGGAAGAATGAACCGGTCTCAGGACAGAATATGGCTTCAAATCGTCCGGCTGAGGTGACGGTTCGAAGCCGGGCGGACCCGGAGAGACGCATCCAAGTCTTCGTCCTTCTCCGGCGTCCGCCTTTTTTCATACAAAAAGGAAAGGGCAGGGCGCGTTTTACTTTTTCAGATTTTCATATCCGAAATTCACATGCATCCAGATATAATGCTCCGGATGATAGCCATCCCCTTTGTACCTTTCCGCCGCGCCGGGGTTGAAGGCATTGACGAGGAAGAAATCGGTCTGCCGTTCGGGCGGAATGGTGTCTTTCACAGGGGAGGGGAGCTCGTCCGGTTTCGTCAGCCGGACACGCCCGTAAAACACATAATACGGATAGTAGTCGTACTCCTGAAGGATTGTGACATGGATATCGTTATAGCTGTAAAAGTATGTCGTTTCGCCTCGAGGCGGAGGCTCTCTATGACACGCCTCGAATCGTTCGTATCGCATCATTTTCTTGACCTCATTGATGCAGTCGATGCGCGCATAACGGAGTTTCGGCTTCGCCGGGGGCAGGGGAGGTCCGCCGTCGCCCCAACGGGAGGGCAGGGCGGACACCGCGCCGATGAACAGGACGGCACAACCGATGGCAACAAGTAAAGACGAAACGGTCAGAGTTATGAACGCGGTTCTGGCGATCCGGGCGAATATGCGCCAGACTCGAATGCGTTTTTTTACGGTTTTGAGGTCTTTCGGCTGATTTGACATCGGGTCAAGCTTGTGTTTGTTCCGGTTCCAATCCTGTTGTTGAAACTAAATATACACATTCATTCGCAAAAATCAAGCCGGAACCCCTGAAAAAGCAGGGGGAATTTCAAAAAAAGCCACACGTCCTTCCGTGTGCGCGTTTTCTGATTATATAACCCTGAAGAAGTGCGCGTTACTGCGGTATCAAAAAAGACGAGCGTAAGCGAGCTTTCCGAGGAGCGAAGCGACCCCCGGACGCGAATGCGTCCAAATCAAACTTGGATCGGTATGAATCCATCATTGCATTTCATCAGGCGCGATCAAGGCGGTGCAGCGCGTCTGACGTGACATCGGAATACCTTTCAACTCGCTTTGAACAACTCCCCATCGACATTCGTATCATTTCTCATTCGTAACAACGTGCCTCGATGTTTTTCAGAAAAGAGTTCCTCTTATTTTTTGGACGATATCGTACAATACCGGATTTCGTTTCCAGGCGTTTTAAGGGGAGGTGAATCCTCGCCGCGTGTTCCAGAGCGTCCGAAGTTTCTCCCCATGTCAAAAGGGCTTCCCGGTCTATTTATAACGTCGCATAATATATATTATGTTAAATCGCTTATGCCGGTTTCTGCCACTTTGTCAATCTGTTAGTCTCTTTCTGCGTGTGTGTTATAAAAAGCGTCAAACGTCGTGTTAATAACTTTTCAACAAATAACATCCGAATCCGGTGCCGGATGGGCACACCCCCGGAAAATGGTGCTTGCAACGTCCGGTGCCGTTCACACGATGTCTCATTGTGTCAAAACTGCACGGATCATCCATTGCGATCTTGTACCATTTCTGTCGCCACAAATCATGTTGCATGGTGAATGATCGTGGACATGGAATACTTCTGGAAACTGGTTTGTGTATGATCGTAGACATAAATTTCCCGAAAACAGAGGTTTTATGCCGATTTTCGGCCTTTTGGATGCTCTATGTCCTGATTTTCTGGACCCTTTTTGCTGTGTTATCATTATCATTTTGCTTCGGACGGGTTTTGATCCTGGTTTATCAGTCTTGATGTATCCTGATTCGACCTTGATTCCGGTTTTTCCGTTTTATTTCTGGCTTAGAGGGGGCAGGTGGTCAATCCCGGGATTAACGCGACAAAAGAGGGGGCTCACGTCTGACAGACAAATGTTTTGAGCTCATTTCTTGCGATCTCCCCCCTCCCCTATCGTTGTATTCGATGCGTTCACATGTTGGATGAGCGTTTGTTTTCACGGTCTTTTCGACATTTGTTTTTGCCACTACTGTCCGGTTAAAATATAGGGGCACAATTTGCAAAGAGATCGAGTTGTTCAGGAGCATTCCAGTCTGGAGGGTTCTTCAGGGTATCCCTGTTCAAATTGAGGACCTCGACCAGAGCGAAGTC
>JAEEQO010000098.1 GCA_016285335.1 Victivallales bacterium
ATCGCGGTCGAAGTGCTGCGGACCATGAAAGTCAATTTCCAGCATCTGCTTTCGGATCTGGCGCGGAAACTCCCGCAGCCGGGTCCCGAGACCCGCCAGATCGGCGCGCCGCCGTTTTCCGCCAGTCTCCGCAAGATCATCATCATGTCCGGCGACGAAGCGCGCGCCATGCGCTGCAACTACATCGGCACGGAACATCTTCTGCTCGCCATCCTGAACGACGGCGCCACGTCGGCGGCCGGCCTGCTCCGCGCGGCCAAGGTCGATCCGGCAAGGGCGCGGCAGCGGATCCTTGCCACGCTCGATCCGGACTATCTGCCAGACGAAGACGATGATGAAAACGAGGACGGCGACGACCAGGACGAAAGATATCCCGGCGACGGCGACAACGATGACGAAGGCGATGCCAACGGCGACCAGCCCGCCCTGAGCACGTTCGGACGCGACCTGACCGCCCTTGCGCGGAACAGCAAGCTCGATCCGGTCATCGGCCGCCACAACGAGATCGAACGCGTCATCCAGATCCTCTGCCGCCGCACGAAAAACAATCCGGTCCTCATCGGCGAGGCCGGCGTCGGCAAGACCGCGATCGTCGAGGGGCTGGCAAGGAAGATCGCCGCGGACGACGTGCCGGAACTCCTGCACGGCAAACGCCTCATCGTGCTCGACCTGCCGCTGATGGTCGCGGGCACGAAATACCGCGGCCAGTTCGAGGAACGCATCAAAGCCGTCATCGAGGAGGTCCGGGCATCCGGAAACGTCATCCTCTTCATCGACGAACTGCACACGCTCGTCGGCGCGGGCGGGGCCGAAGGCGCCATGGACGCCGCCAACATCATCAAGCCCGCGCTTTCCCGCGGCGAACTCCAGTGCATCGGCGCCACCACGCTCGACGAATACCGCAAGGGCATCGAAAAGGATGCCGCGCTCGAACGCAGGTTCCAGCCCGTCATGGTCGAGCCGCCCTGCATTGCCGACGCCATCAAGATCCTCCTCGGGCTGAGGCCCGCCTACGAGGCGCATCACCATGTCCGCTACACCGACGACGCCATCGAGGCAGCCGTCAGGCTCTCCGACCGCTACATCAGCGGCCGTTTCCTGCCCGACAAGGCCATCGACCTCATGGACGAGGCCGGCGCATGCGTCCGGATCGCCAGCACGCCGCGTCAGCCGGACCTCCGCAAGACCGAGGACGCCATCCAGCAGATGGTCCGGGAAAAGGAAAAAGCCATTTCCGACCAGCGTTTCGAGGATGCCGCGGGATTCCGCAACCGCGAACGCGAACTCCGCTCCCAGCTGGAGTCCGCCAAACGCGCCTGGGAAAACGCCCGCAGCGAGAATACGCCGGAAGTCACCCGCGAGGACATCAACAGCGTGCTTTCCAAGCTCACGCGCATCCCGCTGGAACAGCTTCAGGATTCCGAAACGCAGCGTCTGCTCCACATGGAGGAGGAACTTGAAAAAAGCGTGATCGGCCAGACCGATGCCGTGCGTTCGATCGCGCGCGCCCTCCGTCGCGCCCGCGCCGCCCTGAAGGACCCGAACCGCCCCATCGGCTCGTTCATCTTTCTCGGCCCGACCGGCGTCGGCAAGACCCTGCTCGCGAAATCGCTCGCCGAATTCATGTTCGGCGACGCCGATTCCCTGATCCAGATCGACATGTCCGAGTTCATGGAAAAGTTCAACGTGAGCCGTCTCGTCGGCTCCCCGCCCGGCTACGTCGGACACGGCGAGGGCGGCGAGCTGACCGAACGCGTTCGCCGCCACCCGTACAGCGTGGTGCTGTTCGACGAGATCGAAAAGGCGCATCCGGACGTGACCCACATGCTGCTTCAGATCATGGAGGACGGACGCCTCACCGACACGCTCGGCCGCAGCGTCGACTTCCGCAACACCATCATCATCATGACCGCGAACGTCGGCGCGGAGCGCATCACGAACGGCGCGCCGCTCGGCTTCTCGACCGGGTCCGGCGTGAACGACGATTACGAAAAGCTCCGCGACAGCCTGCTGGAAGCCGCCCGCAAGGCGTTCAAGCCCGAGTTCATCAACCGTCTCGACGAGCTGATCGTCTTCCGCAAGCTCGGCCCCGAAGAGCTTCGCAAGATCGTCCGGCTCGAACTTTCCAAGCTTACCGCCAGGCTCGCCGAACAGGACCGCACGCTTGAGATCGACGACGACGTCATCGACTGCCTCGTTTCCTCCGGTGCGAACCCGGAACACGGCGCACGCCCCCTCCGCCGCGCCATCGGCACGCTCATCGAAGACCCGCTCGCCGACGAGATCCTCCGCGGCACGTTCCACGGCTGCACGCGCATCCGCGTTTCCCTGGTGAACGGCAAACCGGCGTTCTTCCCCGAAAGGAGCGCCTGAGCCCGTATGAGCAGCATCGCCGCCGCCGGAAGCGCCGTTTCCGGGCCCGTCATCGCGCTCGACATCGGAAACGTGAGCATGAAACTCACGTTCGACGGGATGTACCGCCGTCTGGGCGTCGATCCCGCCGATCCCGGGGCGGTCGCCGCCTTGTGGGAACACGGCGCCGCGATCGAGACCGGACGCTGCTCGGTCCCGGAATTTCTGGACCGCCTCGACGAGTTCACGGATCACCGCCATTCCCGGCAGTATCTGCTCGACGCCTGGCGGTGCGGCGTCCGCGAATCCATGCCCGGCATGGCGGACACGGTCCGGGCGCTTGCGGCACGCGGGGTGCGCTTCTCGTTCATGTCCGACATCTCCCCGATCCATTTGGACCAGGTCTTCAAATACTGCGCGTTTGCGCATCTGGTCACCGGCGGGATCTACAGTTTCGAGGCCGGGGCGTTCAAGCTCGACGGCTATGCGATGTTCGAAGCGTTCGAACGCCGCTACGGACGCCCTCTCGTCTTTTTCGACGACCGCATCGAGATCATCGGACACGCCCGGGAATTCGGCTGGAATGCGATTCAGTTCCAGTCGCCGGAACAGGCTCTCCGCGACGCCGAAGCGCTGCTCTAAGCCAGTCCGTGATTTCTACTGCTTTCCGTCAACAGGCTGTCTTTCCGCGATTAGCGTGTCGATGTCGTCGAAAGCGTTTTGAAGCCGTTCGCAGTGATACAGCTCGTACATGTCGTAAATGAAGTCCGTCAGCCCCAATCTGTCCCAAAGAGCCAGGATTTTGTCCGCGCTTGTTTTCTTATAAGCAGCATACCGCTCAATCAAGTAGATGAAAAAAGACGCTTGCTTACTCATGCTGCTCCTCCCTGATGTACTGGGAATGTCTTGGATTCCCTGCGATTTTCTCGCATTCCCACATATCGAACACGATCACGGGACTTAATGTGCAGATTTCCAGTTCCGGGTCAATCAGCATTTTGTAGGTTTCGGACTCCAGGAAGGCGCGAATCGCCTGTTTTTCGTTGAAGCCGTATTTTTCCGAAATCATCTGCGAAACGTGCCGGTCGTAAAAATCAATGGTCCGGGCATCCGGCGTCATGATAAAACCTCGCTTCCTTTGAATTCCAGCATGGAAAGTGCTTTTGCGGTCAAAAATGCGTACTGGTCCGTCAGTTTTTGCGGAAGAAGCCTTCCGACCGCTTCTTCTTTCGTGTATCTGCCATCCATGTAATCATCTATCACTGGCAGCGTTGCGTCGTTTGCCACCGGACCGATCACGAGGTCGTATGAATTCATCATCGGCAGCCCTTTCCTGTTTGCAACGACAAAATCAAGCCATTCATCCGAGGGCGAATCGAATTTTAAAACGGCAAGCTGTACCAATTGTGCTTCATCCAGGGAAAAAACGCTGATACAGGGCACTCCGGACAGACGCCGTTTCGTAATGGTCCTAGCCCATTTTTCCGCCTGTTCCCGGTTGGAGGTCGTATAAAAGCCAGCTCCGAAGTCCAACGCCCGCAGTCGTTTCAATATTTGAGGTCGGCGCACCTCGACATTGCTCCCGTGGTATAAGATCATGGCGGTTTGTCGTTCCTCTGCTCAGGTTCGGGTGGTCAGTATATATCCTCATACGTAACTTAGCATGCATTCGCAGGATATCAAGCCTGAAACCAAATTTTTGGACTTTTTTTGCCGGATACTACCGCCGTCGAGGCTTTGCCTCTTCCTCCGGCGAAGCTGAAAGCTTTTGGAAGCGCCAGAGATTCCGTCCTGTCATCGCCATTCCTCCGGCGAAGATCGCCCACAGGAGCAGCACGAAAACGTTGCCGTATTTGACGTAGAACGTCGGCGTGTACTGTTTCGGCACTTTCACGGTCATGACGCCCGCGGCGGACTTCTGTTCCCACGGCGTAAGCTCGTGCATCCCGGTTTCCGGGTTGATGCGTTTCGTGACGCTGTCAACCGTGCGTCCGAACTGGTCGATCAGCACGCTGTAGTTCGAGTTGCCGCAGCGGAGCATGGGCAGACGCGTCTCGACCGTGCGCAGGACGGCGTTCGCATAGTGCTGTTCCGGTTCCGTGCTGGTCGGATACCACGCGTCGTTCGTGATGACCAGCAGGAAGTTCGCGCCGTTCCGCACCAGCTCCCGCGCCGCATAGGCGAAGACGTCCTCGTAACAGATCATGACGCCCGCACGGACGTCCTTCGCCAGGTCCAGCGGACGGAACGCCTTGCCGGGCGTGAGGTTGCGTCCCATCCCGACCAGTCTGCCGATGGCCGGGAACCTGTCATTCAGCGGGATGAACTCCCCGAACGGCACGATATGGACCTTGTCGTAGCGGCCCGCCATGTCCGCATCGAGGCGGGCGCTGCTGCCCCCGGTCAGGGAAAATTCCTTCAGCAGGAGCGCGGAGTTGAACATGTCGAATTCCGTGTTGGACCGGATATTGTCGTAGGAAAGCGTACCCAGCAGGAACGGCGTTTTGCTCTCGCGGATCATGCGGCGCACGCGGCTCCGGTATTCCGTGGCGATCGGCCCGCCGCCGTAGTAGGCCGTCGGGACTGCGGTCTCCGGCCAGACGATCAGCTGCATGGGGGCGGGGGAGACGGTCACGCCGTCATAGGTCGAAACGATCTCCTCCAAGGCTTTTTTCTCGGCGAGCAGCCCCTCGGTCAGTTTGCAGCACACGTCCAGCGCCTCCCGCGTGCTTTCCTCGCCTCCGGCGCGCCGCTGCGACAGGTCCGGCTGCACCACGCCCACCGCGTATTCCGTCACGTTTCCCGGCGCGTAAACGCGGTTGTATTTCTTCCAGACGCCGAAGCTGGAACACGCCGCGGCCGCGACCAGCCCGAGCGCGAGGTAAAGCGGCAGGGGGCGGCGGTATTTCGCCCCGCGGAAGACCTCCAGCATGTCCTTCGCCGTGAAGAACAGCGCGATGTTGACGAGGATGACGAGGAAGCTCAGGCCGTAGATGCCCGTGTATTCGCAGATCTGGATCAGGTTGATGTTCTGCCACTGCGTCGCCGCCAGCAGGTTCCACGGGAATCCCGTGAAGATCCACGACCGGATCCACTCCAGGATCACCCACCACGCCGCCAGCGTGAGCATCGCCAGGATCGCGTCGCCCTGCCGGAACCGCGGACAGGCCGCGACCGCCGCGGCTCCGCGCACGCGCACTTCCGGCGGGACCAGCAGATTCCGGCACACGACCGGGATCAGCATCGCCCAGAAGGCGCAGAAGACGCCCAGCACCGCCCCGAACACGAAGGGGATCGCGATGTTGATCTCCCGCAGGAAGAACGTGCTCGTCAGGCTCCAGAAATACCCCCAGACCATCCCGTAGGCGAACGCGCGGCGTTTCGACACGTCGAAGCACAGCCACAGCAGCGGCGCGATGCAGACCCACGCCGCCGGCTGGATGTTCACGCCGGGAAACGCCGTGGTCAGCGCCGCGCCGGTCGCAGCCAGAACGATCAAGTCGCGCACCGTGCGTTTCCAGGACACGCGGAACGCCAGTTCCTCCGGCGTCGCCCTGTCGGGCCGGAAAGGACGGAAATAGATCGAAAAACGGCTTTCTTTCATAAAAATCGCCTGTTTATTTAAAGTTCGTGTGGAAAAAAACAGTTTGACGGTGTAATTTACATCATGTTTGATGAAATTAAAAATCGCTTTTGTGATTTTGGACAAAAAAAATGCAGACTGCAAAAGAATGTTATTTCGACCATCTGGTCATAGGAAGCGGGCTGGCGGGTCTTTCCACGGCCCTCATGCTCGCGGAACATCATGCCGGTTCCATCGGCATCATCACGAAAAGCTCCATCGACGACTGCAATTCGAAAATGGCGCAGGGCGGCATCGCCTGCGTGACCGACGTCGGCGACACTTTCGAGGAACACCTCGCCGACACGCTTGAAGCCGGAGCGCACCTGTGCAGCCCGCAGGCCGTCATGGACATCGTCCGCCGCGGCCCCGAGCGCATCAAGTGGCTCATCAACGACATCGGCACGCACTTCACCACGCGCGAGGAAATGGGCAAGGAGCCCGCCGAAGCCGGACACAGCGATTTCGACCTCGGACGCGAGGGCGGCCACCACAAGCGCCGCATTCTCCACGCCGGGGACATCACGGGCGAGGAGGTCGAGCGCTCCCTGATCGCCGCCTGCCGCGCCAATCCCGACATCCACGTGCTCGAATACCACGTGGCGATCGACCTCATCAGCACCTGGCACATGGGCTGGATGGGCGAAAACCGCTGCATCGGCGCCTACGCGCTCGACAGCCGCGAAAACGCCGTCGTCGCCATCACCGCGCTCTCCACCACGCTCGCCACCGGCGGCTGCGGCAAGGTCTACCTCTACACCAGCAACCCGGACGTCGCCTGCGGCGCGGGCGTCGCCATGGGCTACCGCGCGTTCGCCCAGATCGCGAACATGGAGTTCTACCAGTTCCATCCGACCATCCTCTTCCACCCGAAAGTCCGGTCGTTCCTCATCAGCGAGGCGCTCCGCGGCGAGGGCGGCGTGCTGAAGATCTCCCGCGACGGCGGCGAACCGGTCGAGTTCATGCAGGACTACCACCCGATGAAGAGCCTGGCCCCGCGCGACGTCGTGGCCCGCGCCATCGACAATGAGCTGAAGCGGTCCGGCCAGCAGTGCGCGTGGCTCGACATGCGGCATCACGACCGCGACTTCCTTCAGCGGCGCTTCCCGAACATCTTCGCGAAGTGCCTCGAAGCGGGCGTCGACATGTCCCGCGACCTCATCCCAGTGGTCCCCGCCGCGCATTTCAGCTGCGGCGGCGTGAAGACGGACGTGAACGGCTACACAGGCATCCCCGGCCTCTACGCCGTCGGCGAGACCGCCTGCACCGGCCTGCACGGCGCGAACCGCCTCGCCAGCAACAGCCTCCTCGAAGCGCTCGTGGTCCCCGCGAACGCCGCCGAACACATCATGGCGAACCTCGACGACCTTCGCAAGGGCCTTGACAACCGCAAGGCCCCGCCGTGGTCCAGCGGCGACGCCACGTCCTCCGACGAACAGGTCGTGATCTCCCACAACTGGGAGGAGATCCGCAGGTTCATGTGGGACTACGTCGGCATCTACCGCACGAACAAACGCCTCGAACGCGCCAAGACCCGCATCGTGAACATCCGCCGCGAGATCGACAAGTACTACTGGGATTTCCACCTCACGAAGGACCTGATCGAACTCCGCAACCTCGCCACCGTGGCCGAGCTCATCATCGACTCCGCCATGAGCCGCAAGGAAAGCCGCGGCCTCCATTTCAACGCCGACTACCCCGAACGCGACCCGTCGCTCGACGGCGTCGACACCATCCTCCAGAAACACTTCTCCCCGATCTCCCGGTAGATCCCCCCTGTAGCAACGCAATGCCCAAGTTCCTGAAAAACAAGATCGACCCCTACATCATCGACGTCATCGGCCGGCTCCGTTCCGCCGGTTTCGAGACCTACCTCGTCGGCGGAGCCGTCCGCGACATCCTGCTCGACCGCGTCCCGAAAGACTACGACGTTTCCACCGCGGCCACGCCCGAAGAGGTCCGCCGCGTGTTCCGCGACCGCCACACGCTCATCATCGGCAAGCGCTTCCGCCTGGTCCACCTCATCCGCGGCCGCGACGTCACCGAGATCAGCACGTTCCGCAAACGCCCCGAACAGGAGGAACAGGCCGACCGCCCGAAACGCTGCGAGAACGCCCCCGAAAACATGATCTTCCACGACAACGCGTTCGGCACCTCCCGCGACGATGCGTTCCGCCGCGATTTCACCGTGAACGCCATCTTCTACGATCCGATCGACGACAAGCTGGTCGACCATACCGGGCTCGGCGTCCAGGACCTCCGCGACGGCGTCGTCCGCACCATCGGCGACCCTGCCCTGCGCTTCGAGGAGGACCCCGTGCGCGTGCTCCGCGCCATCAAGCTGGTCGGCCAGTACGGATTCACGATGGAGCCGGAGACGGGCAAGGCGGTGCGCGCCTGCATCGACCTCATCTGCCACGCCTCGCCGTCGCGCCTCTCGCTCGAACTCGAAAAGATTCTGCGGAATTCCTACACGGGCGAAATTCTGAAAGCGTTCCGCGAGTACGGCTTCCTGCGGTATTTCCTGCCCAACCTCGCCGAGGTCTTCGAAACGCCCCAGATGGATTACGCGCTCGAACTTCTCCGCATCCGCGGCGAACGCATCCGCTCCGGCGTCTTCCGCGCCAGCCTCTCCACCGCCGTCGCCATGCTCGCCCTGCCGTTCGCCGAACACGAGATCGGCGGCCACGAGGAGCCCGGCGGGCTCTGGGACTACTACCTCGGCGTCGAATCCGACCTCCGGCACATCATCCTGCGGCTCATCAACCCGCTCGTCCTGACCCATCGCACCACCGCCGATGCCGTCAACAACCTCCTCATGCAGATCCGCTTCAAAACGCATCGCAGACTGCATTCCTTCGCCGACCGCAAGGGCTATCCCGGCGCGCGCGAGTTTGCCATCATCCAGAACATCGCCTCCTGGCACATTCCCGATTTCGAGGATTCCTGTCCGCTGCCCGTCCGGTCCTCCGGCGCGCCGAAGAAACGCCGTCGCGGAGGCCGTCGCGGCGGTCGTCGCGGCGGCGACGGCAACAATGCAAATCCGGGGCAGGACGCGCAGACCGTGCACGCCGCCGCGCAGGCGGCGGAATCCGAACCCGCTACCGATACAGAAAGGGGACCCATCGCATGAAACACGCATTTTTGTCAGCCGTTTCCGCCGGACTTCTGTTCGCGGCCGCGGCCGTTCTTTCCGCCGCGGAAGTCGGCGGCATCATCACGCCCGCCAAAGACCTCGGCAAACTCTCCCTCGCCGCCGGGATTCCCCCGAAGACCGCCGCCCCGCTTCAGGTCTTTCTGTTCTTCGACCCCGCGCTGCCGGGCACGAAGGACGTCCTGCGCATGGTCGACTCCATCTATGAACATGCGCTGGAAAACAAGGCGAAACCCGCCTCGTTCTATGCGATCTCCCGCACGGGAAAGGCACGCACTGCCGCGCTGGAACTCACGAAGTTCCGCATGCCGGTCTACGGCGACGACAAGGGCGAAGTCTACCCGGAATTCGCCGGCACCGAGGTCGTCGTGCCGTTCGCGATCGTCGTCGACGGCGGCAAGATCGTGTGGAAGGGCGTCCCGCAGGAACTCGACACCGTGGTCCGGGACATCCAGGCGGGCAAGTTCAGTTTCGACTCCCAGCTGAAGCTGGAGATCATGCACAAGGACCTTCAGAACGCGATCCAGACCGGGCTTTCCGCCGTCATCATCTCCAACGCGGACAAGATCCTTGCGCTCCGTCCCGACGACCAGATCGCCATCCAGGCAAAGCTCTTCGTCTTCGAAAGCACCGGCCGCATCCGGGAGAACAACGCCGCCGTGCAGGCGATCGCCGCCAAGGTGAAGGACAACGCGGACGTGCGGCTGCTCCTGCTCGGCTACTACGAGCGCACGGGCGAAATGGAGAAGTTCTCCTCCGAGCTGTCCGCGGCGTTCCGCGATTTCGCATCCTCCCCGACCGCGCAGTCCCGTCTGCTGGCATACGCGTTCGAACAGGCTCCGTTCGGCTGGCTCCCGGTCCGCGACGTCGTATCGGCGGCCGCCGCCGTGAAAAAGGCGTATGCCGGGACCGGCGGCACCAGCGAGGCGTTCTCCTGCGAGTTTTCCGCGCGCGCCGCCTACGCCGCGCTCGACATCGACGCCGCCATCGCGGACCAGACGCGCGCCGTGTCGCTCTTCGCCGGAACGGAATTCCTCGCCGAGGCGAAGAAGACGCTGGCGTTCTATCAGGACGTGAAATCGCTGAAGGCGGCGAATCCCTGACC
>JAEEQO010000099.1 GCA_016285335.1 Victivallales bacterium
CACCGCCGCCGAATCCGCCGAAGCCGCCCATCATGCCACCGGCAGGAGCCGCGCCACTGGCGCCGCCAGCGGGAGCACCGCCGCCGAATCCGCCCATGCCACCGGCAGGAGCCGCGCCACCGGCAGCACCGCCGCCGAAGCCGCCGAATCCGCCCATGCCGCCGCCGAATCCGCCCATGCCGCCGCCGAATCCGCCCATTGCGGGAGCGCCGCCGCCAGCGGGAGCGCCCCCGGCAGGAGCCTGTGCGGAGAGCACGGAGGCAAGGAGCAGAGATCCGGCGATGACGGTACCGGAAGCCAGTTTCTTGTTCAGTTTCTGTTTCATGTTTTTTCTCCTATAAGTTGGTTCTCGGGAGGTTGAAAATGTGGGTGTGTTGAGGTTATGTTGTCATGATTTCTTCATTTCCAAGAAAACATACTTCTGAAACAGGGAAAAATCAATATCAAAAACGACTGGTTTTCGTATTTTTTTCGGATAATCGGTCCACTGGATGTTAAATAACGTTGCTTCCGCTCCGCCTCAGAAGACTTCCCACGAACGGCGGCGGATGCTTTCCTCCGTTCAAAAGTCTCCGAAAAAAAGCCCCGGACCTCACACGGGATCCGGGGCCTGGATTTCAGTTCGATTTCAGCTGAATTTCATTTTTTCGACTTCACCATGCTCTTGAAGGCTTCTCCGAAGATCAGGTAACTGCAGTTGCCCGCGATCGTGCCTTCGTTCTGTCCCCACAGGAACGGCCAGTCGTCGAAGTTCTCGAAGTGATCGGGCCTGCGGAACAGCAGACCGGGCGCCACGTTGCCCGGGATGAACGAGAAGTCGGCGCGGTTGTTGCCGTAGAAGACCTCCTTGGGACGCGCCGCGCCGACGGCGGCCACCAGCGAGTAGTTGTGGTACGGATGGCAGCCGAACATGAACGCGGCGGCCTTGTAGGCGTAGCTCTTGTCGATGATGTCGGGGAAGTAGAGGTTGGCAAGGCAGGCCGTTGCGCCGAAGCTGACCACGGAGCCGCTGCCCGCCCAGTTGCCTTCGCCGATGGGCACGCCGTACGGGTTGAGCGTGTCGAAACGGTCCATGTACGCCTTGTACTGCGCCACGTAGGGCGCGAGCTTCTGCTTGTATTCGGCGTCCATATAGGGGACGGCGTCGAGCGCGGTCCTGATGCCGCCGTTCACGTTGCGGCTCAGGTCCTGCCAGATCTGCTGCTCGAACCGCTCCAGATAGGATTTGTCGCCGGTCGTGCGGTACAGCTGGAAGTTGAGGCCCATGTTGTTGCCGCCGAAACCGCCGCGGCGGTTGCCGTTCGCGCCGCCCGCCAACGCCGAATTGTCGGATTCTCCCGAAAAGCGCCTGGCCTGCTTCATGCAGCGTTCGGCGAGTTCATCGTTGTAGCCCTTCAGAACGCGTGCGGCGGCGGCGAACATGGCGGCCGCATTGGGGTTGGGCCCGGTGTTGCCGCCGGCGAACGCCCACATGTCGTCGGGGGTGCCGCTGCGCTTGCCGTCTTCCGACTTCACGTATTTGGGCAGGCTCGGGTCGTAGTGCAGGCCGTCGGTGATGGCGGCGGCGTCGCCCAGATGATGGTAGTTGTCCAGGACCGAGTTGGAAAGGGTCCTCGACATCTGCCCGAGCTGCTCGGCCTGCGCAACCAGGTTCAGTACGCCGTGTTCGATGTACTGCAGCAGGTCGGGCTTGCCGTCCGGACGGTGCAGGTCCACATAACGCTGCTCCTCGCTCACGAACGTCTCGTCGCGCTTGTTATGGAAGAGTTCCCACGCTTCCACCAGACTGCGGACCACGCCGATGTTCGCGCCGGTCTCGATGTCGAAGTCGCCCGCGTCGAAGTAGCCGCCGACGTTCAGTCCCGGGATGAGTTCGTAGGGCTCGTAGTGGGTGCCGTCGGGCTTCACGGCGGTGACCCGTCCCTGGGAGTGCATGTCGAAGTGATCGCTCGGCGGGGCCTGCAGATAGCCTTCCTTGAAGGGTTCGCCGTGCCAGATGCGGTACGCCTCGTTGACGGTCATGTGGTTCATGTGAATGGGGATCCACACGTCGCTGGTGGCGTCCGTCATCCAGTTGTAGACGGAATCGTCGATGATGAAGTTGCCGGACCTGTATTTGCCGTAGCGGATGAAGTAAATGCCGGGCGTTTTCACCTGGCTGAAGTCGAACTTCACATAGTTGTATTTATAATAAGCGCCCCATACGTCGGTTTTGCCCTGGTATGCCAGCTTTTCGCCGCCGTCGTCGGTGATCCTGTAGATCGCCGCGTTCGCGATCGGCTTGTCGTTCTTGTCGATCTCGATCACGGCGATCTTGGGCTGCGAGGGGACGTATCCAACCTGGGAGAACCCGATGTTCGGCTCCCGGATCCAGCCGGGAACGGCGTTGGGCTCGACGATCCAGGTGATCACCTTGCCGGTCTTCTTCGCGGGCAGCGTGCTGCGCAATACGAACCAGCCGTTCTGCGCCAGGATGCGGCCGTCGTACAGCTCCAGCGTGGAATCCGTCGATGTGATTTTGATCATGCGTTCCGGCTCGTCGGGCGCGATGATGATGGAATGTCCCTTTTCAAGCGGCAGCGGGTCCACGAACTCGCCGGTGCCGCGGTCGTCGTAGGTGCGGAATCCCTTGAACTGCCGGGGTTTCTCCTCGTTCGGCAGTGCCTGGGTCCTGCTGACGGCGTAACGGGGGAATCTGTTCGGGCGGCCGTCCATGAGGTAGGTCTTGCCCCAGTACTGGGACGGCAGGAACTCCAGGTTGAACCCCGCCTTGCCCTCCAGAAACGCGGGCAGCGGCTCGTCCAGATAGACGTCGATCTCCACGGCCTTTCCCTTGCCTGTGACCACCACGCGCGAGTTGAAGTTGTAATCGTTGTAGCGCATCCCGACCTCGATGGAGTTGTTCTCCGGGTTCACCCTGCGCGTGGGAGAAGCCGGGACCAGGTCCCACTGCTCCGGGGTCTTGGAAAGCCTCACCGCGCCGCCCTGAACGGTCCTCACGCCGTGATGGATGATCTCGATGCCGGAATTCTTCTCGTCGTTGAACCCGCCCGTGAACGCGTTGCTGAACACCAGCACATTCACGCCCGGACGCTCGAAATACTGCATGTTGTTCAGGAGCAGCTTTTCCGGGTCGAGCTTCTGCGCCGGCTGCTGTTGAGACTGGCCCTGCCGGGGTTGCTGCCGGGTCTGGCCCTGACGGGGCTGCTGACCTTGCACCTGGGGC
Source organism: Victivallales bacterium (assembly GCA_016285335.1). The sequence continues at coordinate 3,227 of JAEEQO010000099.1, forward strand.
ATCTGCCGGGTCTGGCCCTGACGGGGTTGAGGTTGAGTTTGAGCTTGCCGGGTCTGCTGGTTTTGTGCCCGGGCAAAGACGGCGGGCAGCGCGATCAGCGCGGCGACGATGAGGGAGGAACAGGAGCGGAAGTTCATGCTGATGATCCTTATGCGGCGGAGAGAACCGCCGTTGTTGGGGGTTGTTGAGAAGGGCATCTCTTCATTTTTGAATAATATATGCTTGAATTTCTAAATTTTCAAGCAAAAACGGAAAAGAATGCCGAAGTTTTTTCTGCGTCCGGCATCGCGATCGCATCAGGCGGAGAACGACTTCGAGCGGAAGAACCGGAGGATCGGGTCGAGCGTGTACTTCGGATCGCGCAGGTCGGGATGCGTGCACGGCACCACGATCCGTTCGCACGGCTGACCATCCGGCAGAAGCGTGCTGCTCAATGCCACCTTGCCGTCGTATTTGCCCGCGACGATTCCGACCGGAGGCAGAAACGGCGGAGGCGGGATGTTCCGAACGTAGGAATCCGGCGACGGTGTCATGTCCGCGAGCGAGGCGTTGATGCCGCGGACCGCCCTGCTGTCCCCGAAATACGCGAGAAGGGACCCCCGGTTCGGCGGGCCGAGCATGACGACGGCTTCGATGCGGCGGCATTCGGCATCGTTCATCCGCGCGAGCGCGGCACGGAGCAGGATGCCGCCCATGCTGTGCGTGACGAAGCACACATGCGCGGGCTTTTCCGTGCGCAGGAGACGGCGGTACAGCGTGAGGAAGATTTCAGAATGTTCCCGGATGTTCCGTTTCGAGGTGGGGTAGTCGTAGTTGTAGACCGTGAACCCTTCGTCCGCCAGAGCGGACGCCAGACGCGCCATCGCGACAGCCCGCACGCCCCAGCCGTGAACGAGGAATACGGCATTCGTCTCCTGTTTTTTGCCTGCGGCGGGAACAGATTCGAGCTTGTGAAACCGGAATCCGCGCTCAAAATAGTTTGTCAGGACATGCGGCATGGAAAAGCCCCCTCAATTCGAAAAAAACGATCCGCTTCGATCCCCAAATATATCACAGGAAAAAGATAAAATCAAGAAGAAGTCCCGTCATTCCTGAAACAAATGACGCAAATAACGGCAGTTCATTCAAAGCGTTTTGGGCATCGTCAAAACCGAATGCCCCGGACTTCATGCGGTACACAGGCAGGAAAACCGAAAAAAACACAGTTGTCCGGGCGATTTCGGCTTGTATTTTATATGGCGCGGTATACATTAATAAAAAACTATAATCCTGACGAGAATTCCTCCTTATGTTCAAAACGTTCAAAAACAGTCAAATGCGAACATCCGTGAAAAAGATTCTGATGCGATTCCTGCGCGCTCTGGGCATCCGGTCTCTGAAGACGCTTTTCTGGTTATCGTTTGTGGTGCTGGCGCTTGGCGTGCCGTGGTGCATCGGAGCATTGTTCCACGCATTCGATATTCCCGTTTTCGTTTCGTGGTGCGGCGTCGTCCTGCTGCTGGCTTCACTGATCGCGAGCCTGTTTTCCCGATGGGCGCTGCTTGGGACTTTGCTGATCGAAGTCCTGCTGACCGCGGTGTTCTGCCTCATCAACCCGAAAGAACGTTTCCAGCATACGATCTGGCAGAAACCGTGGTGGTATACGCTGGAAGTGAACAGGCTCGACGACGGCAGATACGTGCTTCTCAATGTGCGGGATTTCGTCTACCGGTCTGTGACGGATTACGATGTTCAGTACCACACCGTAACCGTCGACCCGGAGCAGATCTCTTCCATCGATGCGGTGTTTTCGCATTGGGACAACATGGAGGAGATCGCGCATTCCATGCTTGGACTGAACTTCGCTGACGGCACGACGGTCGTGATCTCGCTGGAGACGCGCCTGCCCGAGGGCGCCAAACAGAACGGCATCGACGGGCTCTACCGCCGCTACGGACTGGCAATGCTCGCCGGCACGCCGGAAGACCTCTACGGACTGCGCGTCGACCACCGCGGGGAAACGCTCTATGTCTACCGCCTGGACATGGATCGGCAGACCATGCGCGACACGGTCCTTTCGCTTTTTGAACGGGCGGCGGAGCTTCAGCGGAACCCGCAGTTCTACAACAGCCTCTACCGCAACTGCACGACAGGATTGCTGCCGATGCTGCCGACCGCTGACCAGCATCTGGACAGCGACGACATCCGCCTGATGCTGAACGGAATGGCGGCGAAGATGCTTTTCGAGAAAGACCTGATCGTTCACCGCGAAGGGGAAAGCTTCGGCTCGATCCGGGCGCGTTCGCTCGTGCCGGGGCTTTGCCGCGGCAAGGACGCGCCGCCTGCTCACTACGCCGGCGAATCGGAGGCCGGCTGGCTCCGCGAACACTGAATCTGTCTGTTACGAGTCAAATAAACAAAACCTGAGGAGATGAATTCATGAAACAAAACTTCGGACGGAGCCGTTTTCCCGGTTGGTTCCGCATGGGCTTGATCGTGCAACTGGCCGTTATGGCGTCGGCTTGGCTGCTGCTGACTTCATGCTCGTTCATCGAGAGCCGCGAGGTGACGATTTCGCCCGCGTCGGCAGCGGAGAAGGAGAGCTATTATCAGGATGAAGCCTTCTCCCGCGAAGGGCTTTCCTTCGAGTCCGAGAACTTCCTGCGGGGCAATATGGAGCAGGATGACCTCAAAGAGAATCCGGAGGTGACGCTGCACAAACTCAATGTCTATTACGATATCTCCGAAGATCCGAAATTCCTGCGGATCGCCGCCGATTACTGCCGCTGGCTCGCCTTGGAGTCGGGCGATGAGGAATTTGCCGTTCGCGCCCATCTGTCCGCACTCTACTACGTCAGGCGCGCGGCCATGGCGCGGACGCAGATGCGTGGCAATGCCTCGAGCTATGACTTTTCCGACTTTCGGATGATGCAGATATACAACGATGCCTGCCGGGGAGTATTCAGCTTCCTGAAGTCGCACAAACTGCTTGCGAACAATTCCTTCAGCCTGCTGGACATGGAGGACAGGCGTTACTTCTTCCAGGCGCCCCATTATCATCTTTCCGTCCCCGACGACACGGTCGAAGATTTTACCCTCTGTTCCGACTACACCGTCAATGCTCTGATGCAGAAGAACCGGCAGCCGGGCGTCGGGATCCCGCTGGTCGGACAGGTGACGCAGCAGGAAAACTACCATGTGCTGAAAAGCCCGCGCGGTCTCACGATCCCGGTGACGCTGATCGTGGGGCTCCGGGAGTCCGACTCGCATGTCATGGAAGTAACGATGCACTATCTGGACACATCGCTGGAGGAAACGGCCCCCAAGGAGCTTGAGTTTCTGGCGGCCGGGAACTGGCCGCTGGCGCTGGACTTCTCCACCCCGCTCGCCTGCTTTCTGAACAGCCTGCCCAACCGCAATCTGATTTCCGTCATGGTCAAGTCCGATGATCAGGATGACCACTCCGGGCTGTTTCTGATCGAACCGTACCAGCCGGGCAAGATCCCCGTGGTCTTCATCCACGGGCTGATGTCCAGTCCCGACACCTGGGTCCAGATGATCAACGCGCTGAAAAATGACCCGGTCATCCGGAATCGCTACCAGTTCTGGTTTTACTCATTTTCCAGCGGCGTGCCGGTCATGGCGACCGCCGGCAATCTGCGCAAAGTGCTGCTTGCGGCGAGGGAGGAACTCGGCACTACGCCGGAAGCGCGCGAGAACTTCGACAAGATGGTCCTGATCGGCCACAGCATGGGCGGCCTGGTCTCCCGCACGCTCCTGCAGAGAGATCCGCACTTCATCGTCGAACAGGTCACGCACCGCACATGGGACGAGATCACCTCCGAACTTACGGAGGAAGAACTTGCCGTGGTCGAGGAGTACGCCGTTATCCCGGCGCTGCCGTTCGTCAACCGCGTTGTTTTCATGGCCGTGCCGCACAGGGGGTCCGAGATGGCGCAGTGGTCGCTCACTCGATACGGATCGAAGCTCGTCAACCTCCCGAAAGCCCTGCGGGAAAAGATGCCGATCTTCGGCCGGGTGTTCCAGAAGCTCAACAAAAACACCGAAGAGATCGAAAAACTGCGCAAAGCCAGGAAGGAGACCGGAGACGACCATTCCATCACCGGACTCCATGATCTGGATCCTGACTCCCTCTTCATCCGGGCGCTCTCGGAATCCCCCATGAAGGAAGGGCTCGTCTTCCATTCGATCATCGGCGATAATGAACAGGCCGATCATCCCGGCGGCACCGACGGCGTGGTGCCGTACTCCAGCAGCCATCTCGACAACGCCGAAAGCGAAGTGATCGTCCATTCCGGACACAGCATCCACCGCAGCCCCGGCGCCATGCAGGAACTGCTCCGCATCCTGCGTCTGCATCTGCGGGAAGTGGAATGACGTGTTTGAGGCGATGACCATGGAACAACAAAAGGTTTTCGCATGAAAAGACTTCTGAATTCGATTGCGGCGCGCAGGGTGTTCGCCGCCGCGAAGCACTGCCTGTGCATCATCGCCGCGTCGACCGCCTTGCTCGCCGCGACGGCCTGCCGGACTGCCTGCACTGATGATTTGCCGCCGCAGGGGTTCGTGTATGTGGCGGAAGCCGTGCCGGACGCGATCCTGGAGGTCCGCTACTACTCCACCTACAATTTCGTCGGCGACCGCATCCGCGGCTACGAACGCCCCGCGCCCATGCTCACGGTCGAGGCGGCCGAAGCATTGAAGGCGGTGAGCGACGAGCTGATCCCGCAGGGTTACCGCCTGAAGATATACGACACCTACCGCCCGCAGCGGGCCGTCGATCACTTCGTGGAGTGGTCGAAGAAAGCCGGCGACACGCGGATGAAACAGTATTTCTACCCCGACCTCGACAAGACCGTGCTGTTCCCGCAGGGATACATCGCCGCGAAATCCGGCCACAGCCGCGGCAGCACCGTGGACCTCACGCTGTTCGATATGAACACGGAAAAGGAAGTCGACATGGGCGGAACGTTTGACTGGTTCGGACCGGAAAGCCATCCCGACTGGGGCGGAAACCCCGAGACGCAGCAATTCACTGGTAAATTCCCCGCCGACACGCCCGCCGAACGAAAAATCAACGAGTTCCAGTTCCGCAACCGCATGCTGCTCCGTTCGGTCATGCTGAAACACGGATTCAAACCTGTTGATACGGAGTGGTGGCATTTCACGCTCGAAAACGAACCGTACCCGGACACGTATTTCGACCATCCGGTCAGATGAGGCCGCCATGAGCGAGATCGAAACGAAACGTCTTCTTCTCCGGCCGTTCCGCGAAAGCGACGCCGCGGATGTGCTGGAATACCTGAGCGGCCCTCTGCCGCACTGCTTCACAGGACTGAAGATCGACTCGCTCGAGGAAGCGCGGGCGGAGGTGGTGAAACGCGGCGAAGATCCCGAATACTGTTTCGCAATCGTGCTGAAGGAGACCGGCAGGGTCATCGGAGAGATCGACGCCGAGCCGTCGGACTACTTGCCGCCGATGCTGCGTTCGCGGGAGACGCCTCCGGCGTTCCAGGACACGTTCACCCCGAGCCTGATCCTGAACGCCGCGCATCAGGGTAGCGGCTACGCATACGAGGCGACGTATGCCCTCTTCGACTATCTTTTCACGCGGAAGGGCGCGCGCCGGATTTATTCCTATGTGGACGATTACAATGCGTGCAGCCGGCATCTCTGCGAAAAGCTCGGCATGCGCCACGAGGGACTTTTCCGGTCGTTCGTCTCGTTCGTCAACGATGCCGATGGAAACGAAGGTCCATTTCACAGCCTGGCCCGGCGGTCATGAGTGGCAGCCCTGGCGCAAGTCCCTTCACGAATTCGTTCAAATGTTGTTCAAATAGACTATGAAAAAGGTTTTAATCATCATGACGGCGGCGCTCGCCCTCTGGGCCTGCGCTTCCGAACCCGGCCGGGTGAAAGTGACCGGCGGAACCATCCAGGGTACGGTCCTGGAAGACATGACTGTTTACAAAGGCATTCCCTTCGCCGCACCGCCGGTGGGCGAACTGCGCTGGAAGGCACCGCAGCCCGTCGTGGCTTGGAAAGGAGTCCTGGAATGCAAGGAATTCGCTCCCAACCCGATGCAGGGAAACGGCGAAGGCTGCAGCGAGGACTGCCTGTACCTGAACGTATGGACACCCGCCAAGAGCCCGAAGGATAAGCTCCCGGTGATGGTCTGGATCTACGGCGGCGGTTTCGCCGGCGGTGCCACTTCCTACTATGACGGAGCTTTACTGGCCCGCAAGGGAGTGATTCTCGTCAGCGTCGCTTACCGCGTAGGCAAGCTGGGCTTCCTGTCCCTGCCGGAACTCTCGGCCGAGAATCCGAACGGTGTGAGCGGCAACTACGGCCTGCTGGACCAGATTGCCGGACTGCAGTGGGTGAAGGACAACATCGCGAAGTTCGGCGGCGATCCGGACAAGGTGACCATTTTCGGCGAATCTGCCGGCGGCATCTCCGTGAGCATGCTCTGCGCTTCTCCCCTGGCAAAGGGCCTCTTCCGCGGTGCCATCTCCCAGAGCGGTGGCTCCTTCGGTCCCACCAATCCGCAGTCTTATCCCGGTGAAAACATGCAGACCCTCGCCGTCGCCGAGCAAGCCAACGCGGCTTGGGCCAAAGGCGCTTTCGGCGAGGATTATACGTTGGAGCAGCTGCGTGCGGCGGATGTCAAGGCCGTCATGGGCGGCTTCGGCGGTTCCGGCGGCTGGCCCGTCACGGACGGCTATGTGATTCCGGACGACCAGTACAAACTGTACGAGGCCGGGAAATACAATGATGTCGATGTCCTTATCGGCTATAACTCCGACGAAGGCCTGAGCTTCGGCTTCTCCTTTGGCGGCGGCAGCCACGAAGACCAGGTGCGCGCCCGCTATGAGGATTATGCCGACGCCCTCCTCGCCGCCTATCCGGTCGAGGCCGACGGCAAGGTGGGCAAGACCGCCCGCGACCT
>JAEEQO010000100.1 GCA_016285335.1 Victivallales bacterium
GGCGCGACGGCTAGAGGCCCGCAGGCCGGTCCGCAGGGACCCGGCGCGGCAGCTAGAGGCCCGCAGGGCGGCCGTCAGGGCGGATTCGGATTTGGAGGTGGATTCGGCGGATTCGGCATGGCTCCCCAGCAGGGACCGTTCGGCGGTTTCGGCGGTGTTTTCGGTTTGATGCCGCAGCAGGGGCGTCAAACGACCCCGCAGTTCGGTAACAGGAACGCACAGCGCCGCCAGCAGGCCCGTCCGCAAGCTCAGGCCGGACGTCAGGGACGTCAGACCACTCCGCAGGTCGGCGGCAGAAACGCACAGCGCGGCCAGCAGGCTCGTCCGCAAGCTCAGGCCGGGCGTCAGGGTCGTCAAACTACCCCGCAGTTCGGCGGCAGAAACGCCCAGCGCGGCCAGCAGGCTCGTCCGCAAGCTCAGGCCGGGCGTCAGGGTCGTCAAACTACCCCGCAGTTCGGTAACAGAAACGCCCAGCGCGGCCAGCAGGCTCGTCCGCAGGCTCAGGCCGGGCGTCAGACCAGAGGCGCACAGCAGAACCGTCAACAGGCCCGGCCTCAGGCCGGACAGCAGAGGATCGTCGCCCCCCGTCAGGGGGGCTTTCTAGGATTCGATCTCAGCTTCGGCATCACGCCGCGGCAGGGAACCGGCCGGGGCTTCAGCTTCAGCCTGACTCCACGGCAGGGACGTGCTCCGCAGGCCGCTCAGGCAAACGCGGCGAAGCCTGAAAAGAAAGCGGAAAAGGCCGACAAGAAAGACGACAAGAAGGCCGATAAGAAAGACGACAAGAAGAAAGAGGACAAGAAGGCCGACAAGAAGGACGATAAGAAGAAAGAAGGAAAGAAAAAAGACAAGGATGATGATGACGATGATGACGACGATGATGACGACGATGATGACGATGATGATGACGATGATTGAGAAACGTTCTTTCAAAAAAACTCCCGGATTCGCGCGATCCGGGAGTTTTTTCATTTGACTTTCCGGCGAAACGCGGTTATAGTTTAGGATCAAATGATGTAACACGTTTCAACATGAGGCCGTCCCGTCATGCCTTCGCAAGATTTTGAAGCGACGAACCCCGTCGACCCCGCCCTGGCCGAGCACAGCGCCCGTCTGCTGGCCCTGGCCCGCCGCAACCTGAACCCGGTGCTCGCGAAACGCGTTTCGCCGGAGGACGTGGTGCAGGAAACGCTGGCGGCGGCATGCCGCAAGACGGATTTCATGCAGAACTGCCCGGACGTCCCCGTCTACTGCAAACTGCGCCGACTCCTGTTCCAGACCATCACGGACCTGGAACGGAAGCACCTGCAAAGCCGGAAGCGCGACGCCTACCGCGAACAGGAGATCGCGGGCGCGGAAGACGTCTCCTCGCCGGGGCTGGACTGGAACATGTTCGCGGACACCGTGACCGGACCGCTCACGCAGATCGCCCGCCAGGACCGCTACGAACTGCTTCGGAAAACGATGGACGCCCTGCCGGACCACGACCGCGAGATCCTGGAGCTGCGGCATTTCGACGGCATGAGCAATCAGGAATGCGCGGAGGCGCTGCACCTGACGCCGAAAAATGCGAGCATCCGTTATGTGCGCGCGCTGGAGCGCCTGAAGAAACAGCTGATCGAATTTACCGAGTTCCGCCCGTGAACGACGAAGACGACACGACATTCGAAGACCTGATGGAGGACTATCTGGAGCAGTTCCGCAACGGGACGGCCCCGGACACCGGGGATTTCGCGAAGCTCCATCCCGATTACGAGGACCGCCTCAACGAGCTTCTGCCGCTGATGGTGAAAATGGAGGGGTGCGCCGCCGACACCGGACGGACCCGCGCCGCATCGTCCGGCGGAGAGTTTCCCGACCTGAGCGGCTCGGACTACAGCCTGGTCCGCAGGATCGGAGCGGGCGGCATGGGCGAAGTCTTCGAGGCGATCCAGGTGTCGCTGAACCGCAAAGTCGCGGTGAAGCTGCTGTCGCCGTCGCTGACCGCCGATCCCAGGCAGCGCGAACAGTTCGCGAACGAGGCGCGCGTGATCGCCATGCTCCACCACCCGAACATCGTGAAGATCTACAACGCGGGCGTGTGCGCCGAACGGTGCTACTACGCGATGGAATTCATCGACGGCAAGGGGCTGGACCGATGCAGACAGTACGCCCCGCGGGAGATCGCGCGCCTGGGGCTTCAGGCGGCCCGCGCGCTCGCCTACGCCCACGGATGCGGCGTGCTGCACTGCGACGTGAAGCCCGCGAACCTGCTGCTGGACGCGCACGGCGAGATCCACATCGGCGACTTCGGGCTCGCGTTCGTCCTGAAAGACGGAGCCGAAGACAAGTCCGGCATGAGCGGCACGCTCCGCTACATGGCGCCGGAACGCCTCAAGCACGGGATCAGAACGTTCGCCGGGGACCAGTATTCGTTCGGCGTGACGCTCTACGAACTCATCATGCAGGCGCCGGTCCTGCCGGAACGCGACCCGAAGAAGCTGATCGACCGCATCTGCGCCGCGCCGCTCCCGCCGCTGAAGTGTTCCGAACCCGACCTGGCCGCCATCGTGAACCGCTGCATCGCCTTCGACCCTGCGGCCCGCTATCCCGACATGCGGAAAGTGGCGGAGGACCTGGAGCATTTCCTGCGTCACGAACCGGTCTCGGCGGCCGGCACGTCGGTGTTCCGCCGGTTCCGCCTGTGGTCGAAGCGCAAGCCCGCCGTAGCGGCGCTGAGCCTGCTGGCGCTGACCGCGTTCGCCGCGTTCGCCGTCGCCGTGACGGTCGGCTACATCCGCACCAATTCCGCGCTGAAACTCGCCGAACGCAACGCCGCCGCCGCGAACGCCGCGCTGTCCGACATCTTCGCCCACATCGAACACCGCACCCCGACCTCGAGCGGGAGCGAACTGCTTTCCCGCCTGATGCCCTACTATCAGGACATCGCCGAACAGCGCAACCTGCCGCTTTCGGAGGTCGCGGACATGAACCTGATGATCGGGACTGCCGCCATGCGGTCCGGCAACTACCCGCTTGCCGAAAACGCGTTCCGCCGCGCGTACGAACTCCAGCCCGACGGCGGCACGCTGAACCGGCTCGCCGCCGCACTGCGCCAGCAGGGAAAGACTGTCCAGGCCGACCTGACCACCCAACAGGTCATCTACGCGTATCCGGAATCCGTCGAGGCTGTCCTCGCGCACCAGACCCTGGGCGAATATGACGAGGCGTTCGATCTTCTGCGTTCGCTGCTGCATCAGGACCGGAACGACCCGGACCGTCTTTACCAGTACGCTCTGCTGCTGGAAACGCAGCCGCGATTCGCGGTCCCGGAGCTGCGGCTCGGCGACATCCCGCAAAATCCGTCCGTCCTGCTCGAAAGACTGGCGAAACAATACCCGGACCGCATGGAATTCTCCCTGGCGTTCGTCGACCTGACGAGCCGGAAACTGAGCACGCCGGGCCGTTTCACTCCGCAGGACAGGCAGTCGCTCGAACAGGCTTTGACGCTGGCCGACCGCCTGCTCGCGGGATTCCCGAACACGCCGGAAGTCGCCTCCGCCGCCGTGGAGCTCTACAATGCCCATATCGCCCAGCTCCGCCGGAGCGGGGACCAGGCCTCCGCCCGCAAGGAGGAGGCGCGGCTTCAGGGAATGCTGGAGATCCTGTACCTCAGCCCGGACGCCCCGGACGAGGTGAAGGAGACCCTGCTGACCATGCAGATGGAACAGCTGGAACAGATGATCGACGCCTGGACGCGTCAGCCGAACGCGGTCGCCCGCAGCCAGTCCGGACGGCAGTATCAGGAACTGGCGCTGAAGATCCGGGACGAGCTGGACGACTACCGCGGAGACAAACTGGAGGAATACCTGAACGAGCTGGGGCGGCTGTGGTCGAAAACCGGTTCCCAGATGCCGATCGCGAGTGCGAGACGCCAGTTCGTCCAGGCAAGGCGTCAGCCGGCGAATCCCGAGTTCGGGCGGACCGGAATGCAGCAGGAACGGCAGAATCCGGTCGCGCAGCAGCGGTCGCGCACGCGGAATGCGGGCGGCCAGCAAAACGGAGCCAGGCAGGAGCGGGGCGGCCGCACCGGAACGATGCCGATGCCGGGCGTGATCACGCGGCCGTTCGCGCCGAACCGCGCCATGTCCAACCGCGGGGAACAGACGCCGGGCGGCATGGGCCGCGGCGGAGCCATGCAGGGCGGTCAGCAGGGGGCGGGAACACGTTCCCAACCGACGGAGCGTTCGAGCGCGCCCGCTCGCGGAGAACAGCAGACACAGGGGAATCAGCCGGAAACGGGAACAACAGCTCCCGCGACGACGGACCGTTCAACGTCCGATCGTGGAGAGCAGATGCCGGGCGGCGTTGGCCGTGGCGTTCTGTGAACCGGCTTCGAGCATCTGTCTGAGCTCGGCCATGTCGCGTTCGACCTCGGCCCTGCGGGAGCCGCCGGGCAGGATGCGTTCCATGGCGTCGGCGAGGACCGCCGGCCTGACCTGGAACTGAAGGAATTCCTCGAACGATTTCCGGTTCAAAATGATGTCGACCATCGTGAAGGCGTGGCGGAAGAGCTTCCGGATCACGATGATGGCGAGGATGAACGTGATGTAGTTGAGCCGGTAGGCGACCACGAGCGGCAGATCGGCGATGGCGCATTCCACCGTGACCGTACCCGAGGCGGCGAGGCCGGCGATGCACTCCTGCATGGCGCGGGCGGTCTGTCCCTGCGAGACCTCGATCTTCACTTCCCCCATTTCGGGATGTTTCCGCGTGAAGTCGTCAAGTCCCGCCATGGCCTCCTGATACGTCTTCTCGCGCGGGAGCGAGATCGTGAAGTGAAGCTCGGGACGGCGTTTGTGCAGGATCAGCGCGGTCTTCAGGAAGGGCTCGAGCAGGCGGGACGTCTCGCTGGAACGGCTGCCCGGCAGGATCAGGATGTGGTTCGGGTCGCGTTTGATGGACGGATCGGTGCGTTCGCGCACGATCTCGACCAGCGGATGCCCGCCGAAATGCGTCTCCAGGCCGGACCCTGCCCACACGTCCGTTTCGAACGGGAAGATCACGACGAGCTTGCGGCAGTATCTCGCGATGCGGGGGATGTTGGACTTGCGCCAGACCCAGACCTGGGGACTGATGAACCAGACCACCGGGATGCCGAGTTTCCAGAGCTTTTTCGCGAGGCGGATGTTGAACCCGGGATTGTCGATCACCATGACGACGTCGGGGCGTTCCGCTTTTGCGCGCTTCACGCAATCGAAGAAAATGCGGATGAACGTGCCGATCTTCTCCAGGATCTCGATGAAGCCGACCACGCCCAGCTCGGAGGAATCCACGAAGAGGTCCACGCCGGCTTCCCGCATCCGGGGCCCGCCCATGCCGCGCACAACGACCGCGGGGCACTGCCTCATCACTTCCCGGGCGATGCGGGCGCCGTAAAGGTCGCCGGACGATTCCCCGGACATGATCCAGATTAGCGGTTTATCCTGACTCATGGCTGACTGCCTCCGTTTTCAGGCGGGATCATTTCTTGCGGCGTTTCTTCTTCGGCGGGGTGTAATTGCTTCCGCGCATGCGGAAACCGCCGCCACCGAAGCCGCCCATGCCGCCCATGCCGCCGAAGCCGCCCATGCCGCCGCCGAAACCGCCCATGCCGCCGCCGAAGCCGCCGCGCATGCCGCCGGCCATCCGGTCGAGCAGGCTGTTGTTCTTCATGACTTTCTTCATGAGGAGGAACTGCTTGATGAGCTGGGAGACTTCCTCGACGGAGCGGCCGGAGCCTTTGGCGATGCGGCGGCGCCGGGACATGTCGATCTGCTCGGCGTTGGCACGCTCATATTTGGTCATGGAGAGGATGATCGCCTCCATGCCGGCGAACTTGGACGGTGCAAGCTCGGCGATACCGGAGAGCTTGTCGCCGCCGGGCAGGAATTTCAGGATGGCTTCGAGCCCGCCGAGGCGGGTCATCTGGCGCAGCTGGCCCAGGAAATCGTCGAAGTCGAACGTGTTCTTGCGGATCTTCTCCTCGAACTTCGCCGCTTCCTCCTGGTCGATCTTCTCCACGGCGCGTTCCACGAGCGAGACCACGTCGCCCATGCCGAGGATGCGGGACGCCATGCGGTCGGGGTGGAAGATGTCCAGGTCCTCCATCTTTTCGCCGGAACCCGTGAACTTGACGGGGCATCCGGTGACCTTGCGGATGGAGAGCGCCGCGCCGCCGCGGGCGTCGCCGTCGAGCTTGGTGAGCACGATGCCGGTGATGTGGAGCGCGTCGTTGAAGTGCCGCGCCACGGAAACGGCCTGCTGGCCCAGGGCGGCGTCCGCCACGAGCAGGATTTCGCCCGCCTGCGTCACGCTGGAGACCATCACCAGTTCCTGCACCATGGCGGTGTCGATCTGGAGACGGCCGGCAGTGTCGATGATCAGGAAGTCGGCGTTGTCGGAACGGGCGCGGTCAAGGGCACGGAGCGCGATGCCGGGGACGTCCCCGACGCCGTCCTCCGCGTAAACCGGGACGCCGATCTCGCCGCCGAGCACTTTCAGCTGGTCGATTGCCGCGGGACGGTACACGTCGCACGCCGCGAGCAGGACTTTTTTGCCTTTGTTCTTCAGGTGGAGCGCGAGCTTGGCGCTGGTGGTCGTCTTGCCGGAGCCGTGCAGGCCGACCATGAGGATGATGTTCGGATGCGCGCCGGTGTTGAGCTCGGCTTCGGCGGAGCCCATGAGCTCGACAAGCTTGTCGTGGACGATCTTGACCGCCTGCTGACCGGGCGTGACGCTCTTCACGACGGCTTCGCCGAGGCATGCCTGACGCACTTCGGACACGAATTCGTCGGCGATCTCGATATTGACGTCGGCGTCGATCAGGGCGTCGCGGACGTCCTGCATGGATTCCGCGATATTGGATTCGGAAATGGTCGTCTGGCCGCGGAGCTTGCGGAAGACTTCCTGGAACTTGTCGGAAAGATTTTCAAACATTTTACGGTCTCTTGCGCTATGAAAAAAATACAGGCGGTGCTATATTTATTATAGCATAAGAACCGAAAAAATCTATCCCGAACCCGAAAAAACCCCTTTTTTTGTCCATCCCCATGCAGGAACGCACCATCCGGACCACCGCCGGCCCCGAACTCGAAGGCGTCCGCCTCGACCATTTCCTTTCCGCCCGGTTCACCTACCAGTCCCGGACCGGCTGGCAGGCTATCGTCCGCGAGGGACGCATCGCGGTCAACGGCATCCGCGTGCGGGCGTCCCGACGCCTCCACGCGGGCGACGTGATCACGTTCGACGTGCAGGGGATCGCGGAGCCGGACGTGGACCCGGCGTATTCGGTCGTGCTGGAACGGCCGGACTTCCTGGTCGTCTCGAAATCCGGCTGCCTGCCGGTCCATCCCTCCGGCTGCTATTTCCGAAACACGCTGCTGATGCTGATGCGGGAGCGGTACGGCGAGCTCTTCGTGGTGAACCGGCTCGACCGGGAGACATCGGGGCTGGTCGTGCTTGCGCGGAATCCCGAGACGGCGGGCGTCCTGAGCGGGCTTTTCGCCTCGCGGCAGGTGGAAAAAACGTACCTTGCGGCGGTCTTCGGCACGTTTCCCGCCGGGACTGTCATCAAAAACGGCTGGCTTTCCTCCGACCCGGATTCCCCGGTGCGGAAGAAACGGCGTTTCACGGAGACCGACCCCGGCACGGACGACGCCGAACCGTGCGCCACGGAGTTCAACTGTCTGTTGACCCTCGGCGGTTTCAGCCTCGTCGAGTGCCGTCCGCACACGGGGCGGCTGCACCAGATACGCGCCACGCTGTGTTCCTGCGGATTCCCCCTGCCCGGCGACAAGCTCTACGGCCCGGACGACACGATCTTCCTGCGCTTCACGGAGGACGCCATGACGGACGCCGACCGCGCCGCGCTGGTCCTGCCGACGCAGGCGCTTCACGCGTGGCGGCTCCGGTTCGCCATGCCCGGCACGGGGGAGGAGATCCGCTGCGAAAGCGCGCCGCCGGAAATGATAATGAACCTCTTCGGCCCGGATGCGGCCGGCATTTTGGAAGGACATGCCTGAGCGAGCCGCATCCGTCCGGAATTCTCATCTGCCCGAAATAACAGAAGTTTTCTTGACAAAATCTCTTTTTGCAGTATATTGTATGGGAATACTTTTTTTAGAACCGCCCCGCCGTTTTTCACAAGCCCCGAAAGGACAAGCAACATGATCCGACACATGATCCTGGCCGCCCTGTGCGCCGCCCTGGCCGCGCTGACCGCGTCCTGCGGCTATTTTCAGGCGAAAAGCCAGCGCGACAAACTGGCGGACATCCGCGTCGGCATGACGAAGGACCAGGTGGTCGAGATCGCCGGGGAGCCGCTCAGCAAGGAGCTTTACAACACGGACAACTACTGGTTCTACTACACCAGCCCGAAATGGTACGACGGACTGGTCACGCAGGACGAATGCACCCCGTTCCACTTCAGCGAGGAAGGCGTGCTTCTCGGCTGGGGCAACAAATATTTCCGCGAACAGGGCATCATGTCCGTCTGGACGCAGGAAGCCATCAACAGCGCAGTTTGGTTCTATTAATCTACCGGAAGCAAAACGCATGTATCAGCAAACCGTCGTCATCCGCAACAAAGCCGGCATCCACTGCCGTCCGTCGAGCGTCATCATGTTCACCGCCGAGCCGTATTCGGCCACGCATGAAATCCTGATCACCGGGCCCCGCGGCGCTTCGAAGCTCACCAGCATCCTCGACCTGCTCACCATGGGCCTCCAGAAGGGCGAGGAAGTGACCATCTCCGTGACCGGGGAAAAAGAGGAAGAGCTCTGCAAAAAGCTCGCGGAACTTTTCGAAACCGAATTCGACTTCACATGAAAATCATCGTAATCGGCGCGGGCGAGCTGGGCCGCTGTCTGGCGTCAGCCCTCAGCGAAGAAGACCACGACGTCATCATCGTGGACAGCGACGCGGACGAAATCGCCCGCGTGACCGACAAGTTCGACGCCATGACCATCGAGGGAAGCTGTTCCAGCGTCGAGATACTGAAGCAGGCCGGAGCGGAAAATGCGGATGCGCTGGTCGCCGTCAGCGGCGACGAGGCGGCCAACATCCTCGCCTGCCAGATCGCGAACAAGCTCGGCGTGAAGCATACCGTCTGCCGCCTTTACAGCAACGACTGTTTCTCCGAGGAGGACAGCATCAGCCCGGCGACGTTCGGGCTCTGGCGCACGTTCTCCTCGCCCGAGGAATCCGCAGAAAAGATCCTGGCCGTGCTCGCGAACCCGATCACGCTTGAGACCATCACGTTCACACATCCCGACGCCGCCATGGTCGTGATCGAGATCACGCGTTCCAGCGTGCTTCAGGGCGTCCGCATCCGCGACATCCCCGGTCCGGAGCTGCTCCGCAAGATCCGCTTCGCCGCGCTCGTCCGCGACCGCCAGCTGCTCATCCCGCACGGCGATACCCTGCTGATCCCCGGCGACCGCCTGTACGTGGCCGGACGCAAGGAGGACATCGGCGCGTTCGTGGACTGGGCGACGCCGGAAAACGCGGGGAAACCGTCCCGCATCATCGTTTCCGGCGACGACGACACCGGCGTGATCGTGGCACGCAGGGCGCTCGAATTCGGGTTCGGCGTCCGCATGATCGTGCGGGACGAAAAGACCGGCGAGCGCATTCAGGACGAGATCCCGCCCGGGATCATGGTGCTGCATGGCGACCCGACCGACGAATCCCTGCTGGAAGACGCCGGGATCGCGGCCTCCGACGTTTTCGTGAGCGTCGGGCAGGACGACGAGGAGAACATCCTGTCGTGCATCATCGCCAAGCGCCTCGGCGCGAAAAAGGTCATCAGCCTCACGCACCGCCCGGAATACATCAGCATCGCGCGGGAATTGGGCCCCATCGACTGCGCGTTCAGCGCCACGCTGGTCGCCGCGAACTCCGTCCTCCGTCTCCTCGAAGGCGGCAGCAAGTGCGTCGACGTCCAGCTCCAGAGCCTCAAAGCCGCCATCTCCGAGTTCCGCATCCTCGGCAGCTCCCCGCTGTGCGGGAAAACCCTTTCCGCCGCCAAGCTCCCCGCCAGCCTCGTCCTCGCGCTCGTCATCCGCGGCAGCGAGATCTTCGCGCCCGCCGGGGACACCGTCCTGATCGAAGGCGACATCGTGGTCGCGGTCGTCAC
>JAEEQO010000005.1 GCA_016285335.1 Victivallales bacterium
CTGATCGCGGCCAGAATGACTTGAAGGAATCGCGGCATGAGAGAAATGAAAGAGAAATAAAGATGCCGCCAGACACGGGAACGGAACTCGGGTCTGGCGGTAATTTTGACGGATGATTACTTCATAAGGTCGAGCTGGACCACGTCGCCGGGGCGGGTCTGGACGTCGGCCCAGATCTTGCGGCCGGGGTAGATCGCCGTGTGGATGCCGGTGTGGACGTTCTCGCCGATGATGGAGCCGAATTTGCGGCGTCCGGTGTCGATGAGGCAGCCCTGAACCATGGAGCGGTGGTTCTTGCCGTCGTGGCGGAAGTTCGAGGTGATGGTGCCCGCGCCGAAGTTCACATTCTGGCAGACGATGGAGTCGCCGATGTAGGAGAGGTGACCGGCGGCGACGTGCGTCATGAGGATGGAATTCTTGATCTCGACGGCCTGCCCGATGTGGCACTTGTCGGAGATGAAGTTGTAGCCGCGGAGGTAGCAGTTCGGGCCGATCTTGCAGTTCTTGCCGATCACGGCGACGCCCTCGATGTAGACGCCGGGGAGCAGCACGGAGCCTTCGCCCAGGATCACCACGCCGTCGAGCGTGACGCGTTCGCGGACAGTGCCCTTGATGTCGTTCTGCGTGTAGCCCGCGAGATATTCCTCGTTGATCTTCAGCAGATCCCACGGATAGCGGATGCGGAAAGAGGCTTCGTCGGCGGGGATGGAAACGGTGTTTGCGCCGCTGCCCGTGCATTCGGCGGCCACGCCGTCGGCATCGGTCACGGTGAAGCCTTTGCCGTCCGCGAGCGCGGCGGCGGCCTTTTCGAGCAGGGCCTTGGAGGGCCAGAAGTCGGATGCGAGGCGGAGATGCGCGGCGTTCTGAAGCACGGACCAGCGGCTCAGCAGGGTGGACTCCAGGGTACCGGCGGCGAGTTCGAGCTCGAGAGCCGGCTTTTTGCAGGTCAGGGGTTCCAGCAGGACGGGATCGCCGTGCTCGAAGATCTCAAATGCGATTTCCATTAGGGGATAACCTCCAGTTCGCGGGCCGCGACGCCCGCAATTTTGTCATGCCAGAGCCGCGCGGCGGATTCCGTACGGGCCTCGGCGAGAATGCGAAGTTTGTTTTCGGTGCCGGAGTAGCGGACGATCACGCGTCCGGCGTCCCCGAGGTCCTCCTGGGCCTCGCGGATGCACTTTGACAGCTCGGGCAGGTCGTCGAACGGGATGCGTTCGGCGATGCGGATCGAGCTCTGGATCTGCGGATACTCCTGCATGAATCCGGCGAGCTCGGCGATGGATTTTCCGGTTTTCTTCATGATGCGCATGACGTGCAGGGCGGAAATGAGGCCGTCGCCGGTCGGGGAGTGTTCCAGGAAGATGAGGTGGCCGGTCTGTTCGCCGCCCAGGTTCAGCCCTTTTTCGCGCATGCGTTCGATTACGTAGCGGTCGCCGACATTGGTGACCTCGACCTTGATCCCGGCCTGCCGCATGGCGTCGTGCAGGCCGAGGTTGCTGATGGACGTGACGGCGATCGTGTCGTTGCAGAGCTGGCCGCGGGACTTGTAGTCGAGGGCACAGAGGCCGATGATGCGGTCGCAGTTGATGATGGCGCCGGTGTGGTCGCAGAACTGCACGCGGTCGGCGTCGCCGTCGAACGACACGCCGATGTCCGCGCCATGCTCCTTGACCAGACGGGACATGTTTTCAGGATGAAGCGCGCCGCAGCCGTCGTTGATGTTGAGTCCGTTCGGCTTTACCCCGGCGGTGATGACCTCGGCGCCGAGTTCGCGCATCACGATCGGCGCCACATAGTAGGATGCGCCGTTCGCGCAGTCCAGCACGACCTTCATGCCCTTCAGCGAGGTGTAGCCGATGGAGCGTTTCGCCTGGTGGATGTAGCGTCCGCGGGCATCGTCCACGCGGAACGCCTTCCCGATGTCGGGGGTACCGTAGGCGGGGTGCTCCATCATGGCGAAAATGGCGCGTTCGATGTCGTCCTCGACCTCGTCCGGGAGCTTGAAGCCTTCGGAATTGAACAGCTTGATGCCGTTGTCGGAGGCGGGATTGTGGGAGGCGGTGATCATGACGCCGCAATCGGCGCACATGGAGCTGGTGAGGCTCGCAACGGCGGGAGTCGGCATCGGGCCGATCTCGTAGGTATCCATGCCCATGCTGACCATACCGCTGATGAGGGCTGTTTCGAGCATGTAGCCGGAAATGCGGGTATCCTTGCCGATGATGGCGCGGGGATTGCCGCGCTGGCCGAACACATCATTTCGGGCGGCGTTCCGGCAGAAATGGCGGGCGACCGCCTTGCCGACCAGCAGCGCGAGCTCGGGCGTGATGGGATATTCGTTTGCCTTGCCGCGAATGCCGTCGGTTCCGAATAGACGCCCCATACCCGTATCTCCTTCCGGCCGGTATCCGTTCTGGTCCGCCCGGCCTTTTTGCTGGTTCAGTTTTCATGATTGGCTATGATCCCGGTCATGTTTTAAAAGCCGGAAAAACCTGTTTAGATTAATATACCTTTTTCTCCGCCTTTTTTCAATATCCGCATTATATTTTTTTAGAAAAAGATGCGCCCCGCACACACGCATGGGATGACCGGGGAAACACCGCGGACACATAAAAAAAAGCCGGCCCGAAACCGGACCGGCGCAAAAGTCATTTCAAATCAAGCCATTGTGGCGTAGTCACTTCACGTTGCCGGGATCGTTGACGCGGCCCATGAAGAGAATGAGGCCGGTCTGGTTGTCGCGGATGAGCACGAGGAACGGACGGTCGGCGCGGAAGACATTGACGGGATCGGGCATGCCGATGGAGGTGATCCTTGCCATGCCGATGGCGGTGGCGGCAGCGGCCTTCGTGGAGACTTCGTCCATTTTCAGGGCGGTCTTGTGGACCACGTTTTCGATCTTGAGCGCTTCTTCAGTGTCGATGCCGGAGAAATCGGCGAAGTTGGAGAACGGATTCTTCATGCCGAGTCCCTGGAGGGTCTTGTTGAGGTCGAGCCTGCAGGTCAGGTCGGTCTTCGGGAGCCAGACGCGCGTTTCGCCGCGGGCGCGGCGTTCAAGCCAGGAATCGAGTTTTTCGCCGATGGAGGCGGTGATCGTTTTCAGCGCGGCCTCGCCGTGATCGGTCCCGCCGTCGATCGGCATGAGCGCGACGAGCTCGAAACGGCGATTCTCATAGGGCAGGATGATCGCATGGACGTTGTCCTGAGGGGCGGAGCAGTAGGCGATGCGGCTCTTCTGGAACATCATCCGGACTTCCTTTTCGGCGCCGCCGAACTGCGTGAAGACCATCGGCTGCGTGTCGTCCTTCGGGAACGGGTTCGCCCATTTCGCCTCAAAATAAAGGGTATTCAGCAGGACCATGGCGGTGTCCTTGCTAAAGAAATCGGGCATGAGCAGATCCTTGATCATGTTTTTCGTGCGGGATTCGACGTAGGCGTTGATCTTCGCGGCGACCTTCGCGGACTGGCCGAAATCCTCCTTGTAGAACGCCCCGCCGTAGTATTTTTTGATCATTTCGGTGAACTCGGGCAGCACGTTCTGCTTCGTGTCGGTCCAGACGGAGTTCGAAACGAGGATCTCGGTCTTTTCCGCCTCGGCATACTGTTTCGCAATGGCGTCGAAGAACGCGCCGCAGGCGGCGGGATCGGCGGGCAGGCCGAGGACCGAACGGATCTCGTCGGCGGTCTTGCCCTTCGCGCCGCAGTAGACCATGCCGAACGCGCCGTCGATGCTGTACGGCGAGATGAACATGTTTTTCTTCGCGTCCGCCTTGCAGACGGTGTCGAAGAGCTCGAAGCCCTTGCGGTTCAGGTCGGCGGCGACCTTCCGGTCCGCGGCTTCGTCGGCGAACGCGGGCAGCGCGAGGCTCATGGCGCAGAGGGCGGCGTGGAACAAACGTTTTTTCATGACGGTGACTCCTTATGGATGAAAATGTATGGTCTCGAATCGTGTTTCCGTATGATTAGTCCCGGATGACACTTGAAATCTTAGCGGAAAATAAAGATTTTTGACGAAAAAAGTGAAACCGGAGGACCGGCGAGGCGGGAAGAGGGCGAATGATGAAGATGAATCAGTCCGCGGCGGCAAGCTTGCGTCGGATGGCTTTTTTTGTGCGGACGAACCGCCAGAGCATGGCCAGATACTGCACGATCACGCGGCCGGAGAGCTTGCTTTCGCCCTGTTTCCGCATGGCGAACGTGATGGGATGCTCCAGCACCTTGTCGCGGCCGGTCAGAGAGAGGAGAAACGCCAGTTCGAGCATGATCTTGAAACCTTCGGGGGAAAGGCAGGATTTCACGCGGTCGAAAGCCGGACGGCGGATGGCGAAAAACCCGGACATCGGATCCTTCAGGGGGATCCCGAGCGCCAGACGTGCCATGAACGCCGCGCCGTCACTGCACATCACGCGGAAGAAGTTCCATTTTTCGGTGAAGCCGCCGCCGGGCACATGCCGGGAGCCGATCGCCATGGAAAGCGCGGGATCGCGTTCGAATTCGGCGAGAAGGCCGGGGAGGTCCTCCGACCGGTGCTGGCCGTCGGCGTCCATGCAGACAAGGATTTCGCCGGAGGCCTTCGAAAAGCCGTGGACCACGCTGGGTGCGAGGCCGCGGGGACCGGGGTTCTGTTCCACGCGGACGGGAATCCGCAGGGTCTTTGCCGTTTCAAGTGCGACGGCCTCGGTGCCGTCGGGAGAATGATCATCCGCCACAACAACTTCCAGATCAGGAAGTTCGAGCGCATCAAGAGCACGGAGCATCGCGGGGATGCTCTCCTTTTCCCGGAACGTGGGCAGGACAACGGAAACGGTCATGATTCAGCCGGAAAAACGAAAGGAAAAGGCAGGGAATCAGCCTTCGGCGAGATACGCCTCATGCATCCGGAAGATCTTCCGGATCGATGCCTGGCAGGCGGGCGTGTCGGCGGCCTTGGCGGCGGCGTTGAGCTCCTTTGCCAGGGCAAAGAGGTCCATCGCGCCCATGTTTTCGCAGTAGCCGAACATGGTGTGCGTGATGATCCTCAGCTTCTGGTAATCGGAGTCGACGCCATCCTCCTGCAATTCGGTGCAGGACTTGTCGAATTCCTTGATGAACGCATCGTAGAATTCCTGGATCTCGTCGTCCTCGAGTTCGAGAAGTTCCTTCAGATGGGCGGCAATATCGGCTTTCATGATTCCGCGCTCCTTTTATTGAAAACAAATTTCGTTTCGTTTAATCCGCTGTTGGTCTCGTACGACACGTACTGCGTGATCGCCTTGATGATCTGGATGCCGCGTCCGCTGGTGGCGAAGAGGTTTTCCTCCTCTTCCGGCTTCTTGTCCGCGGTTCCGGCTTCCGGCGTGAAAAGCTGCGGGTCGTTGGTCTCGCGCGTGCCGGTGATGTCCCACTTGCCGCCGCGTTCGGCGCCCTGGAGGACCAGGTCGCCTTTTTCCTCGCCGATGCCGACGTAGATGAGATCGGGGGCTTTCTTTTTGTCGTGGCTGCCGTGGACGATGATGTTGTTGAGGTATTCTCGGACGCAGAGGTCGATCTCGGTGCTCTGCCGCAGGTCGTCGGTGATGGAGGAGAACTCCTGGGCGATCCTGTCGACTTCGGCAAGCCTGGCGGGGATCACGCGCTCCAGGATGCCCTTGCGGGCGGAACGCTTCTGGAACGCGACGATGGTGAAGTCGTCGGTGGCCTTGTCGAAGCCCATCTTCCCCATGATCCCGCGGATACGGTAGGGCAGCGCGACGACGTTCGGGTTATCGAGCTGACACTGGATGATGGAATGCAGTTCCTCCTCGTCCATAGTCTGTCCGTCTTCGTTCGTCATGTCGAGCACGCCGTCGGTAAGGGCGACGAATATGGTGTCGTCCTCGAAATCGCAGTCGACGTTTTCGGACTCGGGGAATTGGGCGTCGGCCATCCAGCCGAGCGGCATGCTGCCCTTCTTCGTATCGCTGACGGTAACGGTCTTTTTGCCCGGAGAGGCGAAAAGAAGTCCGGGGTGTCCGGCGGAATGCAGGGAGATATGGTTGTTCTTGAAGTCGATGATGGCGGCGAGCGCGGTCATGTAGTTCTTGCTCTGGAGGTCCTCGCAGAAATACTTGTTCAGGCGGGACATCAGATCGTGGATCCTGATGTCGTTGTCGCGCAGAGTCATCTTCAGCCAGGACTGCACGGCGGCCATGTAAAGCGCGGCGGAAAGGCCGTGCCCGGAGATGTCGCCGATGAAGAAAAGATATTTGGAATCGCCGAACGGGATGATCTCGTAGAGGTCGCCGGAAACGTGCATATACGGGACGTAGATCGAGGAGAAAAGCAGATCGTCGTTGCAGATGCACCAGTTGGGGAGCAGGACCTTCTGAAGGTCGCCGGCGAGCACGCGCTCCTCCTCCAGCTGGTCGCTGTACTTGTGCTCCATGAGCTTCCGGCGGTACGTGGTGACGACCTCGGTGATCTTCTGGATGAGGGTCTTCTTGCCGACCGCCTTGTTCAGGTAGTACGTGTTGGCGTCCCAGGTGATCTGGTTGAGCATGGTCATGTTCTTGTCCTCGACCATGCTGGTGAGAAAGATGATGGGGCGGTCCGGGTCGGTGGCGCGGATAAGCTTGCGCAGCTCGAAACCGTCGATGCCGGGCATGATGACGTCGAGCAGGAGAATGTCGAAATACTGTTCCTTGAACTTCTGGAGGGCATCGACCGCGTTTGTGCAGGTCACGATCTCGAAGCCGCCACCTTTCAGGCAGCCGCGGATGATCATGAGGTTCGCCTCCACGTCGTCAACGGCCAGCACTTTGATCACATCGCTCATAGTAACTCCGGGTATAGGAAAGACCGCAGGGCGGTCGTCCTTTGTTCAGTTTCACAGCTCCAATGATTCGTTTCGAATAATATATACTTCAAACGCGCGCTGTCAACCCGGATTCCGTAAAAAAACCGTCTTTTTCATGCATTTCCGGGATTTGAAGTTGAATTACACCCGAATCACGGATATATTTAGATAACTTTTTTTTACCATATCACATCAGCCGCGACCTGTTTTCATGCCACGCATCCGCTTCGTCAATCATTATGCCGGGATCATCGGCGGCATCGAACGCTATATGGAACGCACGGCCCGACTCCTGCGCTCGAACGGTTTTTCCGTGGACTGCTGCTATGCGGAGAAGGCACGGGACCCGGAACGCTTCCTCGCCGCATTCGACCGGGCGGAGACGCTCTCCGAAGCGCTGGAACGCCCTGCGGACGAATACGATCTGACGGTCCTGCACAAGGTCCGGGACGCCGCCGCGGTGCGGCAACTGCGCAAATCGGGCAGGACGGCGGTCTTCGTCCACGACCACGAATACTACTGCCCGCGGAAATCCTACTACTACCCGGTCACGCGGAAGAACTGTTCCCGCTCGTACTGCGAATTCCTGTGCGGCTGCTG
The DNA here is from genome assembly GCA_016285335.1 of Victivallales bacterium. Next base: position 7,415 of record JAEEQO010000005.1, read on the forward strand.
CGCCATGCTGCGGCGTCCGGCACCGGACAACACCTTCCGCGCCAACTTCGGCGGGTTTGCCGCGCTCTGGAACGAGATCCGAGCCTGCGGCGAGTTCATCGTGCTGTCCGGTTTCATGCGGGACATCCTCGTCCGGCAGGGCATCCCGGCGGAGAAGATCGCCCTGATCCCGCCGTCGGTCACGCTCCCCGCCGCCGTGCCGGAATCCCCCGCCGGTCCGGACATGCCGCACATCCTGGCGATCGGCCAGCTCATCCGGGGGAAAGGCGTCGACCTGCTCTTGGATGCCATGCGGAACGTGAAAACGCCCTGCGTGCTGGACATCGTCGGGACCGGCAACGACGAAGCGTATTTGAAGGAACTGGCCGCCCCGTTCGGGCATTCCGTCGTGTTCCACGGCTATTCGCCGAACCCGGAAGACGCCTTCCGGGACATCCGCGCGGCCGTGCTCCCGTGGCGCTGGCAGGAGCCGTTCGGACTGGTCGGTCCCGAGGCGCTCGCGCACGGCATCCCGCTCGTGGGATTCGACGTCGGCGCCATCCGCGAATATCTCATCGACGACGAGACCGGGATGCTTGTGCCGCCCGGCGACACGGCGGCGCTGGCAAGCGCGATCGACCGTATTCTGGCCGATCCGGCGAAGGCGACAGCAATGGGCGCTCGCGGGCGCGAACTCGTTTCCGCCCGCTTCACGGACTCCGGACTGATCCGCGGATGGCGGGACCTGATCGAACGCAAGTCGTCTCCCGCTTCAATCAAATGATCTTACCCAAAAAGCATATGCAAATATGAACATCTCATTCCATTTTTCAGTGCCGGCATCCCCAATGGGATTCGAACCCATTGGACGGCTGCCTGACCATGCGGTCCGCGCGGAAAGGAGCGCATCATGAGGATCCTCGTCAGCTGCGTCCCGTTCGACCACGGGCGGTCCGGCATCTCCGTCTACATGCGCCACACGGTCACGGCACTGGCCGCGGCGGGACACGACCTGACGCTGGTCGTGGAACCGGAGGCGGCGCAGGTCCCGGAATTCGCCCGGTTCCCGCAAATCGTCGCGCCCGGCTGGATCGGGCGTCCCATCCTGAGCATGATCTGGCACCTGCTCGTCCTGCCGTTCAAGATCAGCAAACGCAAATACGACCTGTTCTTCATCGCCGCCGCCAACCGACGCGCGGTGCTGTTCCGACCTGTCCCGACGGTCGCCATCGTGCACGACCTGGCGGCGCACCGCATGCGGAACAAATACGACCGCTTCCGTACGCTGTACCAGACGTCCATCCTGCCGTTCTTCACGCGGCGGGCGGAGTTCCCGGTCGCGATCAGCGAATCGACCGCCGCCGACATGGTGAAGTTCATGGACCTGCCGAGGGAACATATCACGGTGAGCTGGAACGGGCTTTCCCTGCCGGACGTGCGGCCCGCGGGCGGCTGGATGCAGCGCTACGGTCTGAAGCCCGGCGAATATCTGCTCTACATCTCCCGTCTGGAACACCCGGCAAAGAACCAGTACCGCCTGATCGAAGCGTATGAGAAACTGCCGCCGGAGATCACCGGGCGTTACAAGCTGGTGCTGTGCGGCGCGGACTGGCACGGAGCGGACGTGATCCGGGCGCGGGCGGCGGATTCGCCGCTGAAGGAGCGGATCATCCTGACCGGATTCCTCGCGAACGAGGATCTGGAGGAAGCATACCGCGGTTCGGCGGCCTATGTATTCCCGTCGCTGTTCGAGGGATTCGGGCTGTCGCTGATCGAGGCAATGCACTTCGGAACGCCGTGCGCATGTTCGGAAACGTCGTCCCTGGGCGAGATCGGACGCGGTGCCGCCCTGCTCTTCGACCCGGAGGATTCCGCCGCCATCGCGGACGCGATGCGCCGTCTGCTCACCGATTCCGCGCTCCGGGAAGAACTGAAGGAGGCCGGCCGTATCCGGTCCGCCGAATTCACCTGGACCAAACATGTCGAAAGGATCATCCATGCCGTCGAATCCTCCCGTTCCTAATGCCCGCCCCGTCGTACTCGGAATGCGTTTTGACGCGGTTACCGTGCCGCAGGCGCTGGACCGTTTCTTCGAGCTCGCGGCCATGCCGCCGGGACCGCGCGGATGCCGCATCGCGGCGACTGTAAACGTGGATTTCGCCGTCAACACGTACTGCGCCACGAAAGCGACGCCGCGCAATCCCGCGCTCGCAAATGTCCTCCGCCGCGCCGAGTTCGTGATCGCCGACGGCATGCCCCTGGTCTGGCTCAGCCGCCTCATCGGCACGCCCCTGCCCGAACGCGTTACCGGCGCCGATATGGTGCCGCTCATCGCCGAACGCGCCGCCCGCGACCATGTGAAGCTGTATTTTCTCGGCGGATCCGAGGAATACACCCGGAAAGCGGCGGAAATCCTCACGGAACGTTACCCCGGTCTGGAGATCGCCGGCATCGACACGCCGTTCGTGAAGCTGGACGCCCCGGACGCCGCGGAGCAGGACCGCGAAATCTGCCGCAAGATCAACGAGTCGGGCGCATCCATTCTGCTCGTCGGATTCGGCAACCCCAAACAGGAGATCTGGGAAGAACGCAACCGCGCGAATCTGAAGTGCGGCATCATGGTCGGCATCGGCGGCACATTCAACTTCATCGCCGGCGCTGTCAAACGCGCGCCGGAATGGATGCGCCGCAGTGGCACGGAATGGATCTTCCGCATCATCCAGGAACCGGGCCGCCTCTGGAAACGCTACGGGTTCGGACTGCTTGTCTTCAACACCATGGCGCTCTTCGCCTTCCTGAACAGGCCGAAGAAGGGCGGCGCGGACGTCCGGCCCGGAGAAAAACCCGGGACGCTCGCAACCACCGGACGCGGACGTTTTTCGCCGGAGGCGCTCGGTGCGATCCTCGACGCTTCCGCGGACGGCCCGGTCGAGATCGGAAATCTCAGCGGCCGCCAGCGGCGCCAGCTCAAAGCACACCGGATGATCGACCTGGTCGCACAGACGCAGCAATAACATCTTTTCTCCCCGGAATCAGTTGAAATCGATGCAAATGATGCTATTGTAATCCATAACGAACAGACAAACGAGTCAAATCAAACAGCCTTGCCGGAAAACGAAGATGATCGACCTTAAAAAGATATTTGAACCTCTGCGGAAAAACTGGCGATGCACCGCCGTGTTCGGCGTCGCGTTCGCATTCGCGTGCTGGCAGTCGGCGCAGCAGATCCGCTCCGAATGGGGCGGCGCCGCGGCGCTGCTGATCCTGCTCGCGTGCCTGCTGTACCAGGCGGAGAAGACGTCGTCGTCCGTCCCCGCGAAGGCGGGCGGATTCCCATGGAACAAGGTCTTCGGCTGGGGTCTGGCCGCCGCCGCGCTCGGATGCATCTTTCTGTTGAGGTCGAACGGCGCGCCGGGCTTCAAGTACGGCACATGGTTCTTCCTGACGCTCGGGGCGGTCAGCCTTTTCTGCGGCGTGCGGGCGATGCTTTACGGCGCGGTCCCCCTGTTCGGCTGCTTCTTCGTGGCGCCGTTCCGCGAACCGATCGTGCTTTACCTGAGCTATCCATTCCGAATGGTCTCCACAGTCCTGTCCGTCGGATTCCTCCAGATGTTCGGGATGAAGATCGAAAACGACATGACGACGATCCGCCTCGAGGGGCTTGACATCGCCATCACGGACGCATGCAGCGGCATCCAGCAGTTCGAGGCGATGATCATGGTGGCGTTCTGGCTGGTGATGGTCTGGCGGCGCCCGTTCGTCTGGCGGTGCGTCCACTATGTTTTCCTGATCCCGTCCATCATCCTCGCCAACGCAGTCCGCATCATCCTGACCATCGTCCTTTACAAAGCCGGGTTCGAATCCGTGCTGAACAACACCTGGCACGAAGGGCTCGGTTACGGGCAGGTCGTGCTCACCGTGGCGCTGTTCTTCCTCGTCGGATGCCTTCTGCCGGAAACGGAGCCGGCCGGAAAGGACGCAAAAACCGGATCCGGGAAGGACGAAGCGGAAAACAAATCCGGAAAGGGCGGCAAACCGTGAAAGAAAATATGACAAACAAACAGAAACCTGCCGAAAACGTGCAGACGTCCGCCCCGGCGACCGAAGTCGCGGCCCCGGCTGCAAACACCGCAGCCCCCGCCGCCCTGCCATGGAAACGCCTTGTGTTCGCCTTTCTGGCCGGGATCCCGTTTTTTCTTACCCTGCCGTATACATTCTATTCATGGCGGGCATCCCCCATGGACCGCCCGAACTGGGTCTTTCACCTCGGGTTCCTGCTGCTTGCCGTCTGCGCCGCACCGGACGTAAAAGATTCCGCGAAGGACCCGAAGCGGTCCGGCGTCGACGCGGCGGCGTATTTCCTGCCCGTCGCGTTCCTCGGCGTATACCTCGGCGCAACGTTTGTACGAGAAATCAACATGGTGCGGATCCTGAGCGGGATGGCATTCTGGTGGTCCTGCGTGTGGCTGTTCTGCGGCTGGAAGGCCGCCTGGACATCGCTGCCCGCGTTCGCGGTGCTTTCGCTGGGGTGCACCAGTTCGACGTTCGTGCTATGCAACCACTTCCTCATCCAGCCGCAGACAGTCCTCTTCCTGAAGATCGGCGCCGCGGCCGTCTGCGCGGCCATCTGCGAGGTCGTCATGCTGACCGACTACGTGATGAAAAACGAGTTTTTCCTCTTTTTCGCGGTCGCCGCGATCATCCTCGTCGCCATGATGAACATACCCAACGACGGCAAACCCGTTCCGCCGTTCCGGCCGGACCTGACCGACGCGCCCGCCGGGTTCACGATCACGGAAACCCCGCTGACAGAGGACACGATCCGGTTTTTCGAAGGAGCCGAAGCGCATCAGTACCGGATCACAGACGGCATTTTTAATTGCAGTTTCCTGGAAGTAAAGTGCGGCGACGATATTCACAAGATCCATCCGGCCAGCCACTGTCTCCGTTCCGGCGGGGCAGTCATCCAGTCGGAGGCAGTCGTCACGCACGCCATGCCCGACGGGCGGGAACTTTCCGTCACGGAGATCCATTCGAAGTTCCGGGGAACACCCATCCTCACGTTTGTATGGTATACCGGGCCGGAGGAAACGCTCGGCAGCTACTTCCGGTTCCGCAGCCGATGGTCGCCCTCCGAGCAATGGTATTCCTATCAGGCCGTGACGGAAATCTACGAAAACAACGAGGAAGCGGCCCGTAAATTCCTGCTGGACCTGCTGTCGCGCCTGAAACACCGGGATCAGTAATGATCAGGCTCGCATCGTCAGTTTGAAGGCGCACCGTCCGCAGGGCGCGAAGCGAGGCGGGCGGTCTTGCGCTGCCTGCGTTTCTCGAACTGGAACATCTGAATGGCGTTCCAGCTGTTGTGCCAGAGGATATAAAAAAGGGGGCCGAGTGCGGCGATCGGCGAGGCGAACGTGATCGCCAGATAGATCGTGAAGGAAGTGTTTTTCTGCCCGAGAAGCTGGCTGGATTCGAGTTTGCAGCGGCGCGGGCCGATGAGCCATCCGATCAGGAAGTTCAGGATGCAAACGGCGAGCGTGGCGCATCCGATCTGAAGCATGATGGAAACCGCGCTGACCTCCTGTTCGTCGAACGTCGTACGGGCTACGCCGCCGAGGATGAGGAGCATGACCGACCATGCCCAGAGCGCGTGCGGCGCGATCTTGTACTTGGCAAAGTCGGCGAGCCAGGGCCAGAAATGCAGCAGGACGCGAGACAGGAAGACGGGAAGCGCCATCACGAGCGCGATGTTCAGGAAGACTTCGTTCACGAAATCCCATTTCAGCTGCCCCGTGACAAGCGGGAGCAGCCCGATCAGGAAGAGCGAGATCCCGATGTCACTGATCAGGAAGCCCATCAGCACGGTGGCGACGTTTCCGCCGAGAAACGCGATCACAACGGGCGCGGCGGTGGCCGTGGGCGAGATCGCGGTAAAGAAAACGGCTTTCGCGACTTCGGTGTTGCCGCCGCAGACCCAGCACGCGATCAGCCATGCCAGCACGCCGATGACCAGATTCGCCGCGAGCAGATACCAGTGGTAAAGCCGCATCTTCAGGCCGCTGAACTTGATGCCGAGGCAGGCGTTCAGGAGCATGACGACAAGCAGCCAGCGGACCATGAATTTCGCACTGGCCATCCACGGGCAGCAGAGCCCGATGAAGAGCGGGATGATGATCTTTGCCGGTTGGCTGAGCGCTTTCCACATGAGGAAGAAACCGTCCCGAGTAGTTGATTTTTGTACGAACGAAAAAAACGGGAAAATATAATATACCGCCGGAAAGAAGTGTTTTCAAGAGAAAAACGCGGTGAGGGGAGAAAGAATACGGCCGGAGCAGGAAGAAAAGGATGCTGTCCGGCGCAACCGATAGAAACGACATACAGTTGCGAAGCATGAAAGACCGAATGTGTGCAAAATGTGTTTTGGGTGAAGAGTCCGTGCGGCGCTGTCCGGGACGAAATCGAGTTTTCCCGCGGGTGGGAAGATCCGGAAGAAAAGCCGAGGACAGATCTGTTCATTTGATGAAGGAAGCCGTCCCGAAAAAAAGGGCTGGAAAAAGACGCATGGACCGCGCGGAAAAGGAGCCGGGACCCGTCGCGGCGGCGTCTGCACGGACTCTTCAGTTGGAACAGACATTATTTGAACCATAAAAACAAGCGGAAGGATGACGGGGGCCGATGAAGCTGACGGAATATTTTCTGCCGTACCAGCGACGCTGGATCCTGGACGACTCGCGGATGAAGCTGTATGCGAAATCACGCCGGGTCGGGATCACCTACGCCACGAGTTTCCGCGTGAACGACAAATGCCTGCGGCGTCCGGGCACGGTGCAATGGGTCACCAGCCGCGACGAATTCACGGCACGCGAGTTCATCACGGACTACATCGCGAAGTGGGCGGCGGCGGCCAACGTGGTCTGCCGCGGCCTCGCCGGAGAAAATGCGGTCGTGATCGACCCGCTGCACGGGATCCGGGCGTACACGGCGGAATACGGCAACGGCAGCCGCGTGATCAGCCTTTCCAGCACGCCCGAGGCGTTCGCCGGGAAAGGCGGCGACATCCTGATCGACGAGGCGGACCTGCACAAGGACAGCGGGCGCGTGATCGACATGGCGCTTCCCTGTACGACCTGGGGCGGGCAGCTCGAAATGGTGTCCGCACTGAGCGTGGACGGCAGTGCGGAATCGCCCTTCTGCCGGATGCTTCACGAGGCGGAACACGGCGCGAACGCGATGGGATGGAGCGTCCATCGGACGAGCATCCTTGACGCCGTGGAAGAAGGCTTCGTGGAGCGCGTCAACGAAATGACCGGCGGCGACTTGAGCCGGGAAGAGTGGCTGAAGCGGATGCGCGCGAAATGCCGCACGGAAGACGCATGGCGGACACAGTACCTGATCGAGGCTGCGGAGGCCGGCGCGGCGTTGCTCGACTACGGCATGATCGGAAGCTGCGAACTCGACGCGGAGGAACTGCGCAAGGCCGCAGAAGAACATCCGAAGGCCGAGCGCTACGGTGGCTATGACGTGGGGCGGAAGAAGGATGTCGCGGTATATTTCGAATTCATGCGCGTCGGGGACATCCTGTGGCAGAGCGCGTACGAGGTCATGGAGAACACGCCGTTCCGCATGCAGGCGGATGCTCTGGCGCGGCGGCTCGACGACGAGCGTCTGGGACGTCTCTGCATCGACGCGACCGGGATCGGGATGATGCTGGCGGAGGAAATGCAGGAGCGGTTCGGAAGATACCGCGTGGAAAGCGTGACGTTCACCGCGCCCGTGAAGTCCGCGCTCGCCATGCCCGTGCGGGCGGCGTTCGAATCGCGCGGAATCCGCATCCTGGCGGACGACGTCCTGCGGCACGACCTGCACAAGATCGTGCGGAGCGTGACCGCGGCCGGGAACGTGCGGTACGACGCGGAACGCGACGATTCCGGGCATTCGGACCGGTTCTGGGCGCTCGCGCTGGCGATCCATGCCGCTGGCCGGGGCAATGACGGGCCGTGCGCGATCGACCCGCTGCCGCCGCATGTGCGGCCGATGGAGGAACGTTTTTTCGGATTCTGAGGAGGACGGGTCCTCCACTGTTTCGGTGCTTGGCTTCGCTCAAGCACACATAAAGAGCGGCAGGCAGTGCCATGCTGCGCGATGGCACGGAACCGGCACCAATTACCCCCGGCGGACCGGACGGAGTTTCCGCGGGGTTAAGACAAAACACAACATAGGAGCAGGAAAATGGGAACTGTAAAACGGGATGCGAACGGAGTCCCGGAGGAATGGACGCTGCTGCACGCAGGCGTGAACCGGCTCGTGAAAAACGGGAAGGACTATGAGCTGCATTTGAACGTGGAAGACCTGGACGCGATCGCCGCATATCAGGAAAAGAAAGGCGAGGCGATCCCGATCGATTCCAATCACTACCTCCACATCCTGGCGGAAAAGCACGGCGTCGAGGAGAGCGAGGCGCTGCGTCTGGTCCCTTCCGGCGTGGCGGCAATGGGATTCGGGACGCTGTTCCGCGACGGCGAAGAATTGCGGATCCGTGCGGAATGGACTCCGGGCGCGTACGAACTGCTGAAGGAAAAGATCTTCCGGTACTGTTCGCCGGTCATCCGCGGCCTGAAGGAAGGCCCGATCCGGATCACCAGCGTGGCGATGGAGAACGAGCCCGCGCTGAACTGCGAAGACGTGCTTGCGGCAGGAGGAGAAGACGCCGACCCGGAGGACGTCGCGCGGAACGCCATCGAACTGAAACGTCCGCAGGACCCGGTCGAACGCGCACTCGGGAAGCTGCTCGGAAAAGATTTCCTGAACGGGATCGCGCTCGCGGGCGAGGGCGGTGAAGAAAACGTCCTTGAACGGACGGCGGCGGCGATCGAGGCAAAGGCGGAGACCATCGCCGCCCTGCGTACGGGACTGGGGCTGACCGACGGCGAACCCGACGAAGCCATGTCCGGGGCGCTTGACACAGTGAAAGCACGTGCCAATGAGGCGAATTCTCTTCGAAAGGAACTGGACATGCTGGCGGCCGCCGCCGAGGACAGACGCAAGGCGGACCTGATCGAACGCGGCCTTCAGGAAGGGAAACTGACGCACGCGCTGGAAGGCTGGGCGAAAGGCCAGGACTGCGCCGTGCTGGCGTCCTACCTGGAGCACGCTCCCGCCGTAGTGCCGGGGCGCATGGAGTTCGCGCCGGACAAGCGGCGAGAGCAGGTCATGAGCCTGAGCGCGGCGGACGAGGAAATGATCCGGAGATTCGGATTCGACAAGGAAGAATACCAGCGCGCCATTTACGGTTGAAAAACCGTTTCGGCGCAAAAACATCCACAACAAAAAAGGAGACATGAACCATGTCAGCACTCACTGAAGCCAGGGACACCCGTGAAATCGCGGCCGGAGGCGTCCACTACACGCGTGAATTCACCGTCGCGACCGGCAGCACCGTCTACGCGGGCGCCATCACCGCCATCAACTCCTCCGGCAAAGCCATTCCCGCCACGTCCGCGGGCGCCATCACCGTGATCGGCCGCGCCGAAAACACGGCGGCCGCCGGTGAGACCGTGACGACCCGTTCCGGCATGTTCCTCTACAACCCGGTCAGCAGCGGCGCGATCAGCATCACCGACGTGAACAAGAAATGCTATGTCGCGGACGACCAGACCGTCACGCTTACGAGCGGTTCCTCGGCCGTCGTGGCCGGCGTCGTGCGGGACGTGACCGCGGGCGGCGTGGTGACGGAAATCGGCAACGGTCCGCTCTGATGCGGCTCCCCCGGCGCAACCTGAAAACCAATCAAACCGAAAGGAAAAGAGAAGATGGAACTGAATCATGAAACGCTGTCCGCGATGCGCACCAGCTTCAACCTGAAGTTCAAACAGGCGGTGGAAGGCGCGGAGACGATCTACCGCGACCTGGCGGACATCGAAGGCGACCCGAAACACACCGCCATGGAAATCCCGTTCCTCGACGCCTTCGCCGGAATGCGCGAGTGGCTCGGCCCGCGCCAGATCAAGAACCTTGCCACGCACAAGATCCGCCTCGTGGAACGTCCCTGGGAAGACACCGTGGCGATCCCGGTCCGCGACGTCGAGAGTGACAACTGGGGCATCTACGGCACGCTCGTGGCCGCCATGGGCGAAGCGGGCGAACAGCTGTGGGACACGCTCTTCACCGAAGCGCTTGTGAATCCGCCGAACTGGATCGACGGCGCCAGCTTCTACAACAGCAGCCGCAAGTACGGTCCGAGCACGATCAACAACGTCACGACCAACGCGCTCACGTTCGCCAACTTCGGCTCGTTCTTCACCCAGATGTACTCGTTCCGCGGCCACAACGGCCAGCCCGTCAACACGCGTCCGACCCACCTGATCGTCGGCCCCTCGCTGGAGGACACCGCCCGCGAGATCCTGTACTCCGACACCTACCGCGACGCCAGCGACCAGGAATTCGCGAATCCGCACAAGGACAAGGTCAAACTGGTCGTCAGCCCGCGTCTGACCGGGACGAACGCCAACTACTGGTTCCTCGGCAGATTCACCGGCGCGCTGAAACCGATCCTGGTGCTGAAGAACAAGGAAGCCTCCCTTACGATCCTCAATCAGCCGAACGACGAAAACGTCTTCATGGACGGCAGGATCCTCTTCGGCGCCGAGGCGTACGGCAACGCGGCCGCGCTCTTCCCGCATCTGCTGGGACGCGGCGGCACGGCGGCCGGCTGATCTGTCTCAGGCTGATCACAGCTGACGGAACGGCATGCGCAGCGGGGCGGGCGGAACGGGGATCCGCCGTGAAATACATTCTCCTTGGCGCGGAGGCATACGGCCCTAAGTCCGGTTTTACGGTGAAGATAAAGCGGGAAACAGGCCGGGTGCCGTACGGGTCCTCCGCCGCCCTCCCCCTCGCACCGCCGGGCTCATCAGCCCGGCTTTTTTTGCGTCCGGACCACTGGACGCCTCATCAACCAAACAAAAGGACAAATCCATGGCTTACGCCACAATCAATGAACTGAAAGTCCGGCTCGGACAGGACTATACGGGCCTGTACGGGACCGGCGACACGGGCGATGCCGCCGCTCAGGCGGACCTGGACGCCGCGGCAGCCGAGATCGACGCCGCGGCCGGATGCCGCTACGAAACGCCGGTCGTTTCCGAACGCGCCGCCGCGCTGCTCCGGGACTGGAACCTGACCCTGTGCGAGGAGCGGTCCCGGGTGCGGAGCGCGGGCGACTCCCTGCCCGGAAAGATCAGAATGCGCATCGAACATGTCCGGGATTCCCTCGCGAAAACGGCGTCGGGCGAACTGATCCTGCCCGGCGCGGCGGAAAACATGCGCGGACAGGGATTCGCGACCGTGGCATGCGACAGCCCGGTCTTCACCCGCGATACGATGAAAGGGTACTGACATGCGCGTCCTGGGATTGATTTCGGGGTGGAACGGAGGCGGTTTCGATATCGCCATGCGGAATATCCGCGTGCGTTCGGTCCTGACCGGGACCACGTCCGCATACGACGAGAACGGCAGGCAGGACAAGCTCGCCGCGGTGAGCCGTCGCACAAAACTCGAGTTCGACGGATTCGTGGACGGCGGCAACATCCCGGAAGCGGGAGAAACGCTCACGTTCCGGGGACGGACGTTCCTGATCACGTCGGCGGTCCTGACTGCGGAAAAAGGACGGTTCCAGCGGTACGCCGTCAATGCGGAACACAGCGACGAGGCGGAAGTTTCGGGCCTGCGGAACTGAACTCCGCGGCACAAAACCAACATAAAAAACAAAGAACAACGGGAGACAGAGATGAACGGGAAAATGCAGACTGGGGCTTCGGCCGGAACACAGCAGGAAGAGTACGATCCGGAAACGGAGATCATCATGGAGATCCTGAACCGGATCAACGCCGAGCTCGACGAGATCGCGGAAAAGCTCGAAGAGATCGGCAAGGTCGACTGACGGGGGAATACGCTTATGCTGAAACTGAAACATAAAAGCGCCGTTATGACGTCGAACTCCGGCGGAACGTCCTACCGCGAGATCTATTACGGGACGCGGGAAGAAGTCGAGGAGCGGAGCGGACACCTGGCGGTCGGCGACCGGGACAAATCCGGGGAATACGAGCTGGTCTCCTGGCGCACCCGGCAGATCGGCGGCCCGATCTACGAGATCGAACTCATGTGGGAAAACCTGAACTCCGGGAGCAGCATCCGTTTTCTGGTCGGACGACATGGCCCCAAGGAACATTCTCTCGACGTGACCGTGATGTCCGTGCCGCTGGAACGCCATGCCGACTACAGGACGAACTGGAATTACTGCCTCGCGGCAAAAGGCACGGACGTAACGCCGGCGTGGTGGGCCACCGCGACGGACCCCGTCCTGAACGCGTCGCAGCGCGCCAGTTACCGCTGGGTGAAGACGCCGAACGCCGTTTCCGCGCTCGGGGAATCCTGGCACCTGCTGAAAATGCCGACGATGAACTGCGAAAGCTGGCTGATGCCGAGCTACGCGATCACGGAATTCAGCCGCCACTGCACGCTGCGGGACGCCTCCTGGGCGGCGGCCGCGTGCGCCGGAAAGATCTGCTCCCCAGTCCTCGGCGATTTCGGCGTCGGCGTTACGAACTGGCTGAACCTCGGCGGCCAGATCTACCCGGACGGACGCCGCTATGTGGCAAAGGTCGTCTACAAGGCGTCTCCCGATCCGGCGGGCTGGGACACCACGCTCTACGAATCCGCGGAAGATGAAACAACGGAGGAACAGGAGGAAGAAGAATGATCGTCCCGAGACTGGAATCCGGCGAGAACATTTTCGAAGTCCTCCGGGAGAAATTCAATGTGCTGGCCGACGCCGTGGACCGGCTTGACAAGCTCGCGTCCGCCTCGCCTCTCCTGGACGTCGTCGACACGGGCGCGGGCAAGCTCATCCGCTGGAACGGACCGGACCCGGAACCCGCGGGAGCGGCCGCCGCACCCGCCATCGCGTCCGGTTACGCCGGAGCGTTCGCGGTCGAGCTGACCGGAGGGACGTCCGCGCGGATCTTCAACGCCGCCGATCCGTCCGGGGAGTATGCGGGCGAGATCGTGGTCGGGACCGCGCATCACAACATGCCCGCCGGCACCGTGCAGATCACGCCCGGAACGGCATCCGACGTCTATCTGACCGTGTACTACAACACGGGGACCTCCGCAATGGCATACGCGTTCGCCACGACGCTGTCCGCGGCCGTCACGGGCGGCCAGGGCTGGTATAAAAAACTGGCGGTCGTGAGCGCCGCCGGGACGTTGACGCAGGTGCATTTCGGCGGAAACATCGAGATCAGCGGAAGGTGGTGCTGACGATGAGCTGGAACGATTACCATCTGAACGCGCCGTTTTTCTGCACGCCGCTGCCCGTGATGCGGGGACTGGTCTCCGCCGTATGCGAACGCCGCGAAGCGGTGGACCCCGCGTTTCACGCGAGCTGCGTGTCGTCCGGTACGTCGGCGGTGGCGGAAAGCTGTCTGACGGACATGCTGTTCTGCAGCGCCGCGACGGAAATCCCGTTCCGGCGGATCGAAAAAGAGGCGCCTTCCTTTGTGCCGTACGATATCGGCGTTTCGAGATATTTCTCGTTCATGCACATGTTCGACGCGTTCCTGCGCGAGACCCTGGAGGGCGGCGGACAGCGCAATTTTACGGACAGCGCGGGGAGTCAGGCCTATGATTCCCTGAACTCGGTCGCATCCGCTTTGTCGGAACCGCTGATCGCGCCGCATTCCTTCGACGACGGGGCGGCGGCAAACGCGGACGGGGACTTTCAGGTCGTGCTCAACGCCGCCTGGGCGTCGCAACGGACAAGGATGCTGAAGCTGCTCCGTTACGTCGGCGTGGGCAGCGGCGGTTTTACGATACGGCAGGCGACGGCGGACAGCGCCGGCTGCGGCGGGAGTCCGCAGAGCGCTTACGACGCGATCCGGTCATGGACGCTTTCCGACACCGTGTTCGCGGGCTGGGAGACTCCGCTGGAATGCCGCCTGGAATACCATTCCAACGACTGGAGCGTGCCGGAGGAACGCTGGGTGGTCGATTCCGCCTGGGAAGCCGTGCGAATCACCCCGTTTTTCGACGGATGCCTGTCCACATCCGCCGGGTCTCTCCGCTTCGACTCCGTCGATCTGCGGGAACGGGACGAGGAGGGCGCGATCGTGGAAGACGAATTCAACACGTATGTGTTCGACCCGCTCTGCACGACCGTGTCGTCCGGGTCAAACACGCTCGTCCTGAGCGGCGGCAGTTTCGCCGCATGGGGCTTCGGTTCGGCGTCCGCCGTCGGCGGATCGGGCGCCGCACCCGGGCAGTACGTCCGGGGGTGGCAGGCCCGGAATGTATCCGTCGTCTACGATTATGAATCATCTTTCAATTTCAAACAAGAGGAATGAAAATGCAGGACATTGTTTTTTATGCGGCCGCGAACGAAACGCTCGGGGTCGTACGCGACTATGCCAACAGCAGAAACGAATATGCGCCGACTCTGGTGCTCGGGGTCTCTGTCTGTCTCAGGATGCGCCTTTTCGCCGGCTCCGAGTCGGCCGAGCCGTTTCCGGTCGATTCATTCAGCGGCATAACGGGCTGGAAATGGCGCATGGACTCCGATTTCGACCGGGAAACGCCATACAAACTGACCGCGGACAGCAACGGCATTTCGGTCCAGACTGTGACCGACACGATCAATGGGGAAACATTGAGCTTCACGGAGTTCGCGATCCAGATTTCCGACATGAACACGCAGGAACTCACGGCCTGGCTCGGGACCGAAAAGAAGAAAACCGGGCTGACCGGTGAACTGGTCGGCTATGACAGCTCCGGAAACGCCATTTTCGTTCTGCAGATCGACGATTTCACGGTACGCAACAGGATCGCCGGACTGAACGAGCCGACCTCGAACGACCAGGAATACCTGACCCGCTCCGAGACGGAACAGCTGGTCCAGACGGAAATCACATCCGCAGCAGCAGCGAAACAGGACAAGCTGACTTCCGCGAACGCGGGCGCAGGCATCGCAATCGACTCGGGCGGCACGATCAGCATGGCCTGCGTCATCCTCGGCGCGACCAACGGCGTGAAGATCGCCGACGGCAAGGTGCAGTTCGACCCGGAGACCGCAATCGGCGCGGATGGAAATACCAGAGGCGCCATCGTCACAGTGGCCGACGGCCTTCTGGTCGCGGGCGGCACGGCAAGCATCGACGACGCTTCCGTGGCGGATGTGCTTGTCGGCATCGATGGCGGCAACGCAAGCATCAGCGACGAGGTCGTCACGCCGGGCAATCTGCGCGGCGCGCTCAGCCTCGGGCAGGCTGTCGACGTGAGCTGCAAACCGTACAACAACAGCGGCAGCATCAGCTTCACAAACAATGACTTTCTGCAGGGCTTCACCTGTTCCATGCTCAGCGGTACCACGGTCGGGTTTTACGATACCGGGACACACAAGTTCCCGAAGTTCGTTTCCGGCCTGAAATACCTGATGATCGCGGATGTCACCGGGTCCGGCAGCATCACCCCGAACGGAGGGACCGCCGTCACGCTTTCCAACGCCTCCCGGCGCCTTGCCATGACTGTCCTTGCATCCGGCACCGGTTATTTCTCGGCCTCCGCGGCGGCGACCGTCAACGTGACCAACTGGCGTCAGTACGAAGTAACGTCGCTTACCGACGAGGCAATCGCATATCTCGCCACTCTGCCGGATCCCGACGATTTCTTCCGTTCTGCTACGGTTGCTTCCGTTCTTGGTAAATACCTCGTGAAGCAGGACATGGTGTGTCCCTGGATCAGGACCATCGGCATGCCTGAGAACAGCGATCTTACTGTTGCTGCCGGTTTATCTTATCAGATCAAGTATACCAACGACAATCCGCACAATATCACTGTGGATACCATTCCAGCGGATGCCTACGGCTGGGATACGCACATCCAGATGTTCATCAAGGGCACTTCCAGCGTGGTTTTCCAGCCGCCGCTGATCCTGATGGATGCCCTGACGCCGAACGCCGGCCACAACCTGGTCATCAAGTACCGCAACGGCGATGCTCTGGTGTACGTGGACGACACCAATGCCGGCAACATCGTGCTGTATGCTGCCGGCACTACGGCCGGCACGCTGAACTGCTTCCTCCAGCAGGATCCCGGCAGCGGCCAGGAGAACTATATCATCTTCGCCGCCGCTACTGACGGCCTCACCTGCGACGCCGGGACGGTATCTGTGGCCTATAATACAGATATTCTGGGCAATGGAACGGACAACACCGCGATCACAGGCGCCTTCAGCGTTGCCGGCGGCAAGACCATGAACCTGCAGGATCTGGCTGTTACCGGGAGTACTCTCAGCGGAACAGGAGCGATCGATTTGTCCAATGTCGCTGTGGACGGCATGGTCTCCTGTGCATCTTCTACACTGGATGGAATCAAGGTGCCCGCAGGAAAGACTCTTGTTCTCTCGGAAATATATCCTGCAGTACTGGATTGCGACCTTGAGGGCACGCTCGTCTGGAATAAGAGCACGGCATCATCGAACAAATACTGGTTCAAGAGACTTGCTTCTGCCTCCGGAGGTGTTCTGACCGCGACAGAAAGTACAACATACATCAGGCCGGTAAGTGATTCCGATGTTTTGATCTCCGGTATTACTATTGCAGGCGGTACAAATGGTCTTTGCATATCTCCGACCAGCGGCTCCGGGCATTCACTTGCTGTAGAAAAATGTTACATCTATGGGAATGACTCGGCATGGATGTATGGCGGAGACGGCTGGTCTGTTATTATCAGGAATTCTGTCATCAAAGACAATACTGCTGATGGTCTGAATCAGGCGGCCGGATATATAAAGGATGGTCTGTTGCACGTGGAAGACACCACAATAGAGAATAACAGTTTTCAGCTTGATGGTACAGCATCCGCTTATGTAAAAGGGACGTTTACTATCAAAGGAGACTGCTATGGCTTCCATGTAGAAGCGAATCAGGGACCTGTCACTGTATTCCCCGGCTCTATTATTGATATGTCCCGGCAGACAGGAGCGCAAGGTTTGACAAACGGTAATTGGAGGATCACGCTCGGTGACGATGTAACGATCAGGACCGCCGATGGAAGGACAGCTGTCATCGACGCGGCGGACGGGCTGAAGAGCTTGAGCAATAATGCCGAGTTGACGGCGCTTTCCGACGTCATCACGATTACCGGATCGACTGCTGGTCCATGGCGTGCAAACAACGTCACGTTTGTCAGTCCTCTGGATGCACATGAAGCATTCACCGTTCAGCTGGCAGGCACGACATTTACCAGTGCATCAATGATCGCTGATTCGCCAACGCGCATCCAGCTCCCGGCAGGCAGTACGGTCAGTCTCTCCGGCAATACCAATGCCGAGAATACCAGGATCCTGCAGGCTCCGATCATCGTAGTGGGTGACAATCCGGCTTCTCCAGGCGGCAGCGCCACCGTTATCAATGCAGCCGGTACATCCTCGACTGTCAGCGGCATCGGCACCTACATCGACAAGGAAGGCGACAACGATTTCACGGCTCTCAGTAATGTGAACTCTGTCACGGTCACCAGCGGCGGTTCCTCTACAGCGGGCACGCTGGCATCCGCATTTGCACAGACGACAGGAGAAGCTGGCGAGAATCGCTGGGTCAAGCTGGCGAACGACCTGACAGCCTCTGTCAATTATGTGAACGCCGGTGAAGTGGTTGACAAGCGCGTGATCACTGCAGATTACGAGCACATTATTGGGGGCACTTACAGCTTTGCTGCTGGTGCGGCTGTGGCAATCGATGAGGCTACGAAGACGGCTACGATTGGCGGCGGCAATATGAGGCTGACAGATGCTGATATTGCTAAGGGAGCTACTGTTGCTGTTGGTACTGGCGGTGCTATTTCTGCCCAGACTGTAAAAGGAAACGGTGGAACGATTAACCTCGGTGGAACAAACCTGACATTCTCTGACGGGACTTATTCAATGAGCGGGGTGTCAATTATATCCGGTTCTGCTGCTACACATGGCGGTGCCGTGTATGTCCACAGTTCCTCAGTGGTCAACTTGACAGGAACAACAATAAGCAACAATACCGCGACAGACAGAGGTGGTGGTGTGTTCCTTGCAAACAGGGGTGCAGTTCTCAACGCGACATCAGCAGTAATAACCAACAATTCTGCTTCTCGTGGTGGTGGAATCAACACCAACGGCAGACTTGTCAATCTGACAGGAACAACAATAACAGGCAACAGTGCTGCTACTGCTGGTGGTGGGATAATGGGGCTGGACAATAGTGTAGTCAACATTACGGATTGTTTTATAGCCAACAATACACCTACCGAGAAAGGAGTCTATGTTTACAAAGGCAGTATTACTATGGCAGGCAGCAATTATCTGTCTGATGCGATATGTTGCACAAGTGGTACTATAACCATTGCTTCCGGCGCAGTCGTTGATTTGACCGGAAACGCTAATAATGATACTATCTATACTCCCGGCGGCAGCATTGTCTTCGAGTCCGGAGGCGCAACAGTGTATCCAAGTGCGGGCAGCGCTGCGGCATATATGCTCGACAACATTTCTCTCCCTGCCGGAGCGAAGCTGAAGAAGACGGCGGTGGTAGACCTTGCAAGGAGCAACATTACGATCGCAAGCAATACTACCGCATCCGCAAGCGGAGCAACGTTCAGCGGTGGTTATGTCAATATTGCTGGCGGCGCGTTTTACGTTTCCGGAAGTCTTCTTATTAATGACTGCATTGTAAGCGGTAATAGCGCGGACTCCGGCGCTACTGGAGGCGCTATCGGTATTGCTTCAGGCGCGACCGCAAGCATCGTTGGTTCGGTTGTGCACGGAAACGGCGGAACTACGCCCAACAAAGACCTTTTTGTCGGCGGCTCTTGCGTGATTTCAGCGAGCACTGTTGGCATTGTTGGAGTAGCTGCAAATGGCGTGGTGACGATCAGGGGAAACAATACGATAACGCAGATCAAACCGAATTCGAGCGGCGTTACTGGAGGCTCCGTCACGATTTCGAGCGGTGCGACTATTACGCTGACTTCGAATGTTGAACCCGGCGGGGACATCACGCTTTACGGCGGAGCCAGTCTGTCGCCGACGACGATCGTCGGCGGCGGCATTTCCCGCATTTTTGAAGACGTCGAAATCCACGGTTCGACGATCTCGAGTCAGGGCATCATCTACGGCGCCACGGTGTATTCCAACATCGGTGATGACCACTATGTCTATTTCACCGAGGACGGCGGCGCGACGTCGAGTTCCGTCATCGTAACGGGCGCGACCGAGTACGTCGTACCGGGCGGCCTCGTGCGTATCGTTGGGACATGAAAAGAAAGGGCTATCCAATGAAACATTACATTTTCGGCAACCAGTCTTTCGAAAAACTTCCGGGGCTGCTCCGGCTGGCGGACGGATCGACCGTCAGCCCGGTCACGGAGGAGACATTCGCGGCATATGGCGGCACGATCACGGACGACGGCGAGATGAGCCCGAAGGAGGCGGTCGTCGCCTCGCTGAACAGTCTGCTGCATGAGCTTGCGGAGCAGATCGAGTGCATCACCGTCGCCGAGTTCAAGGCGGCGGCATCCGCGATGCACAGCGGCGAGCTTGTCGCATTCGCCCGGCGGAAAGGCGTGAGCGAAGAGATCATCGCCTCCGCCCGTGTCCGCGTCATGGAGATCATGGCGGACGCGCTCCGCGAAGGCGTGACCTGGGCGGAACTCATCGAGGGGATCACGGCAAATTGAAACAAATCAAATTCACAAGGAACGGACGCTATCCTGTTTCATATGTTCGGGAGATTCGCGAACACTGCGACCGGATCGGCGTCCGCGCCCCGGCATCGTTCTGGCGGGCGAACATCGAAGCCCTCGCGGCGGCGTTCAACGGCGTCGGCCCGGACCGCTGGTGCCCCGTGTTCCGTTCGGCGGTCAGCTGGCTGCTGAAACCGTTTTTCACGGCGGCGCTGCCCCACGACTGGGAATACAGCCTGCCGGAGAAAAGCTACCGGGCGTTCACAGCCGCGAACTGGCGGTTCGCCGTCAACAGCTGGATCGAAGCGCTGGACGAACGCCGCCCCGGCTTGGTCTTCATGGGGCTTGCGCTCGCCGCGCTCTGCCAGTTGTTCGGCTGGGGCGGCTATCTGCATGGAGGGAGCGAACATGACGACTGAAGAAAAACAGGAGATCGCCGTAATTCTCGGTGACGTGCTGGCCGCTCACGACCGGCGCTGTCCGAACGGTATCGACGCGGACACGGCATCCACGCTGAAATCGTTCGCGGACGCCGTCCGAAGCGGGAAGAAGACCGCATACAAGGCGTTCATCACGCTCGCCATCGGGGCGCTCTGCGCCGCATTCCTTGCCGGGATCCGCGAGATTTTCAACAAATGACAACCTGACATGCAGTTCAGGATAACCCCGGAAGGAGAACAGAAATCCATGATGAGAAAAATCGTTTCGCTGTTTGTCGCGTGCCTCGTCGCCGTGCTGAACGGATGCACGGCCGCCGACACGATCGCCGCGGGCATTTCCGAAAAGGCGGTCTCCGGCGAGGGCATGTTCGGCGTGTCGAAGATCGGGATCGATGCCGCCACGAAGACGCCGACGCTTCAGGGCATCCTTGTGCGCGGAAACTACACCTCGGTCCCGGCCGGGATCGAATTCATCGAGTATTCGGAATCCACCGACCGGTCCATCTGGAACCCGGAGGCGTTCACGTACAAGAAACGCCTCGTCTTCGGTTCCGCGGAACAAAAGCGCATGGACGAAATCATCCAGGCGGTCGGGGAGCAGGTGAAAACGCCCGTGAACGGCCAGTGACCGCCCGGCATCCGTAAAACACATACGGGGAACGCATCCGGCAAAAATGCCGCGCGTTCCCCGTTTTTTATTTCCGGCCTTTTTCCCGATTTGCGGTTGAAAAATCCGGGTTTCGGCTGTATACTTATTCCGCATCGCTTTTTATATGATGGACGTGCGCCCGTTCTGCGCCGTCCGACAGAGACATTGACATTTCAACGAAACGATCGGGAATACAGGGATCATTATGGCTACGGATTTCGTGCATTTGCATTTACATACGGATTACAGCCTGCTGGACGGCGCTTGCGCCATTTCGTGGGCAAAACTTAAGAAAGAAGACGCCGAGGGCAAGGTCGACCTCGTCACGATGGCGCAGGAATACGGCATGAAAGCCTGTGCGATCACGGACCACGGCGTCATGGGCGGCTGCTACGAGTTCCACAACGCCATGAAGAAGGCCGGGATCAAGCCCATCATCGGCTGCGAGACCTACATCGCGCCCGGAAGCCGCCTGGAAAAACAGCCCGGCGTCCCGAACATCAAGGGATTCCACCTGATCCTGCTCGCGAAGAACAACGTCGGCTACCACAACCTCTGCAAGCTCAATTCCGAGGCCCACATGACCGGGTTCTACTACAAGCCGCGCATCGACCGCGAACTCCTCGCCAAGTACCATGAGGGCATCATCGGCATGAGCGCGTGCCTGCAGGGCGAGATCGACGTGGCGATCCTGCGCGGCGGCGTCGACGCCGGCCGCAAGGTGCTGTTCGAATACCTCGACCTCTTCGGCGGCAAGGAGAATTTCTGCCTGGAGATCATGTACCACGGGATCGAGGACCAGAAGACCGTGAACCGCGGGCTCATCCAGCTCGCGCGCGAGAACGACATCCGGCTGGTCGCCACGAACGACGTGCATTACCTGAAGAAGGAACACGCGCATTCCCACGAGATCATGCTGTGCATCCAGACGCGCACCACCATGGACGACCCGCGCCGCATGAAGATGGACTTCGACGAGTTCTACTTCAAGTCCGGCGACGAGATGATGCAGGTCTTCGGGACCGAGGCCCCGGACGCCATCACGAACACGCTCGCCATCGCCGAACAGTGCGACGTCACGATCGGCTACGAGAACCACTACCCCGAGTTCACGCCGCCGCAGGAATTCGTCGACACGCTCGACCTGGACGCCATGCGCGCCGAATCCGAGCAGGAGATCGACGCCGAGATCGCGAAGGCACACGAGGAGAAGCCCGACGATCCGCTTCCCTCGGAAGACAAGCGCGCCAACCTCATCGAGCGCCGCATCGTCATGAAGAAATCCGCCGCCTACCTCCGCAACATCTGCCTGTACGGCACGGGCCGCGCGGACAGCGTGTGCGGCTACGAAAAGAAGTACGGCTACGATCCGTTCAATCCGCCGGAGGACAAGAAAAAAGAGGCGGAGACCAACCTCAAACGCATGGATTACGAGCTCTCCATCATCACGCGCACCAAATACCCGAGCTACTTCCTCTGCGTGTGGGACTTCATCAACTGGGCGAAGGAGCACGGCATCCCCGTCGGCCCGGGGCGCGGCTCCGGCGCAGGATCCATCGTGGCCTACCTGAGCGGCATCACGAACATCGACCCGATGAAATACGACCTGCTGTTCGAGCGTTTCCTGAACCCGGACCGCGTGTCGCCGCCCGACTTCGACACAGACTTCTGCGAACGCCACCGCCAGGAAGTCATCGACTACGTGATCGGAAAATACGGCGCGGACAGCGTGTCCCAGATCGGAACCTACGGCACGCTCAAAGCAAAGGCCGTCGTGAAGGACGTTGCACGCGTCCTCGGCCGCACCCCGGCGGAAGGCAACATGATCACCAAGCTCATCCCCGACGACCCGAAAATGACGCTCGCCAAGGCGGTCAAAGATTCTCCCGAGCTCAAGCAGCTCCTCGAAAAGGAAGCCTGGGTCCGTGAGATCTTCCAGTATTGCGCCCCGATCGAACAGCTCAACCGCCAGATGGGCATCCACGCCTGCGGCGTCATCATCTGCAACCAGCCGCTCGCCGACCTGGTCCCGCTCGGACGCGGCGCCCACGAGGAAGTCATCACGCAGTACGTGGCGCCGCTCTGCGAGAGCATCGGCCTGCTGAAGATGGACTTCCTCGGCCTCCGCACTCTGACCGTGATCCAGGACGCCGTGGACAATGTGAAGCGCACGCACGGCATTTCGCTCGACATGGACGCGATCCCGCTGGACGACCCGAAGACCTACGAGCTCATCAACCGTGGCGACACCGTGTCCGTGTTCCAGCTCGAATCCGGCGGCATGCAGGACCTCTGCCGCAAGTTCGGCGTGGAAAACCTCCTGCACATCATCGCACTCGTGGCGCTCTACCGCCCCGGCCCCATGCAGTTCCTCGACCTCTTCGTCGGCCGCAAGAAAGGCACCATCCCGATCGACTATGACCATCCGCTCATGGAGCAGTACCTGAAGGAAACCTACGGCATCATGCTCTATCAGGAGCAGATCATGCAGGTCGTGCAGGTGCTCGCCGGGTTCTCGCTCGGCCAGGCCGACATCCTCCGCCGCGCCATCGGCAAGAAGAAGATCAAGGACATGGAGGCCCAGCACGACAAGTTCGTCGAGGGCTGCGCGAAAACGAACAAGATCCCGGCGGCGCAGGCGGAAAAGATCTGGGAAAACATCAAGAAGTTCGCCGAATACGGCTTCAACAAGTCCCACAGCGCCGCCTACGCGCTCCTCTCCTACCGCACCGCCTACCTGAAGGCCAACTACCGCCCCGAATTCATGGCCGCCGTGCTCACCAGCGAACTTTCCAACGCGAAAAAGCTCACCTTCCTCATCAACGAATGCCGCACCACAGGCATCCGCATCCTGCCGCCCGACGTGAACACCAGCGACGTGAACTTCACCGTCGACGGCGGCGCCATCCGCTTCGGCCTCGGTGCCATCAAGGGCTTCGGGCAGGGCATTTCCGCCGTCATCATCGAAGCGCGGAAGGACGGCCCGTTCACCTCGCTCTCCGACCTCGCCGAACGCACGGAGGGCCTCAACGCCAAAGGGCTGGAAGCGCTCATCCGCTGCGGCGCGCTGGATTCCACCGGGCTCAAACGCGCCCAGCTCATGGCGATGATCGACTCCGCGCTGACCTCGGCCGCCGCCGCACGCCGCGACCGCGAATCCGGCCAGGCAAGCCTGTTCGACATGCTGGACGACCCGCAGGACGCCGGATTCGAGGAACAGCCCCCGCCGGACATCCCCGAGTTCCCCGAAAGCGTGATGCTGGAGGACGAAAAGCAGCTCCTCGGGTTCTACGTGTCCGGGCATCCGCTCTCCTCCTCGAAAAAGATCATCGACACGTTCTCCACGGCCAACCTCGCGGAGATTTCCCGCATGCCCGGCGACGTCGGCGTCAAGTTCGGCGGCCTCGTGACCTCGGTCGTGAAGAAGTACACCAAGAACGACAAGAACCCGAAGCCGTTCGCGGTCGTCCAGATCGAAGACCTCACCGACACCATCGAATGCGTCTGCTACAACCGCCTTTACACCGAGGTGGCGTCCATCCTGGTCGAGGGCGCGAAAGTCTTCGTCCGCGCCGTTACCAAGAAAGATGACGTGGAAAACGCCGAAGTCTCGCTTCAGATCGAGGACCTGATCCCGCTGGAGGACGCCATGGTCTTCAACTCCGGCACGCTCCAGGTCAATCTTTTCGAGGACGGCATGAAGCCGGACACCTGTGAATCCCTGCGGGCGCTCCTCGCCCGCCACACGACCCCGCCGCCTGAGCTCTTCCCGGAGGAACCGGCCTCATCCGAGCCGGATTCCGGCGATTTCGCCCCGAAGCGGAAAAAGGCGAAGACCGGCCCGGCCCCTGTTCCCGTGCTCATCTGCGCGGCCACGAAAACCCGTCTGGCGGCGTTCATCGAGCTGCCGGATTCGCTCCGCGTCTATGTCACGAAATCCCTGCTGGACGAGCTCGACGCCCTCCTCGGGGAGAATCACTACACGATCAAGCCGAACGACGACGTCCCGCAGCCGCGCAAGCCGTGGCGCAGGGACAAGGACGCCGAACCGGCTTCGGCCTGACGCCCGGGGGGAACCGATATGCCTGAACTCATCCGCACACGACTGCTCCTTCCTCTCTGCCTGATCCTGTTCGCGGCGTCCGGCGTCCTGCTTCACGCCGCCCCGATCAAGAAACTCCCCGACGAACCGGAGGAGTCCGCTTCCGTCATCAAAAAGCTCCCGGACGAGCCGGAAAAGGACGCGAAAGACGCAGGAAAAGACGCGGAAGCCGAGGAAAAACCGAAGGAAAAGACCCAGGTCGAGGCGATCAAGGAGATCACGGAGCGTCTGGACCGGATGATTTACCCGTACAGGCCGCTTCAGCGCAGCCAGGAACCGCTCCTGAACCGCTCCATTTCCGAAGAGGTCATCCCGACCTGGCGCCTCATCTACGTGAAGCCGTTCGACAAGCCGCAGGGAACGGACGAAAACGCCGCCGCGGCCGCCTCGGACGACGAGGACGTGAAGGAGGACTTCGCCGCGATCACGCTCGTCCCGGTCAAGGCGGTCCGCCTTTCCAACATGCTGCGCCTCAGCGCCATCGGCAAGCCCGAGGAACCGGTCTTCCAGCCGCTCTTCTTCACGAAATACGGCATCATGTGGCGCAAGCTCCAGACGCAGTACGAGAACTTCACGCTCTACCTCGGCGCCACGGAGGATTTCCACGTGTTCGTCTCCGCCAACATCAGCGTCATCTACACGCTCTTCCGCTACGTCGACATGAAGGACGGCACCGACCTGATCTCCCTGCTCGTGGACTGCCTCGAGATCGAAGACGAGGAATACTTCACGAACCGGTTCGCGCTCGTGCACCTCTCCGAGTTCGGCGACAACTCGATCCCCGCCCTTCAGCGCGCCATCAAGCGCGTCGCCGCCTCCGGCGAGCCGCCGATCCAGCAGTTCCTCGGCCTCACGAACATCGCCACGCCCAAGGCGCTTGAGATCCTGAACGACGCGGCGGATTCCGAGGATGCCGACATCCGCAAGGCATGCTTCACCGCGCTGATCGGGATGCCCTCCGTGGACAAGGAGCTGAAGCACGCCTACGTCCGCATGGTCGAGACGCGCGAAAACATCTGGCCCGGATTCGCCGCCTGCGACATCCTCGGCTGCGCCAAGGAGCTTTCTCCCATGCTCGACGCCTTCTACGCCAGGCCGAGGTCCGTCGCCGAGTTCGAGACCGTCGCGCGCGCCCGCTGGCTGCTGAAGGACCCGAAGCTGAACCTGGTCCACACCAGGGCGCTGAACGAGATCACCATCGCCTCCATCCGCAGCGGCGAGATCGCCAATTCCCCGCAGTACCGCAATGTGCAGGAGACCGACGCCTCCCGCAACGCCCGCCTTCAGGTCGAGGACGAAAAACGCATCGCCTCGGCGAAGGAAGCCATCCTGAAAGCGCCTCAGACCGACCTCAGCGTCGCCGCCGGCATCGAACTCGCCATGTTCCTCACCAAGGACAAGCGCGTCTCCACGCAGTACATCTATCGCGTGAACCGGGTCGGCATCGACATCCTTCGCGCCCTCCCGCGCCAGGAAACGCTGCGCTATATCGACGCACTGATCCGCTACAACGAATCCATCGCCGAAGCCGAAAAGCTCGCCGACATCCGCGCCCGGATCGGAAGATGAGTTCGAGCCCGCCATGAAAGTACGATGGACAGGGAAAAAACTGACTGCGCTGGCGGTCGTCCTGCTGGTCCTGCTGTATTTCCTGAACGCGTGGTCCCTGTACTGGCGGTGCCTCTTTCTGACCGAAGCGGACAGCGATGCGATATACCGTCTGGCGTGCTCCCTGCCGCACACCCCGGATTCCGTCATCGACCTTGACGCGTTCCGAGGGTATCTTCCACGCCCGAACAGGATCTACCGCACCTGGGACGGCCTGTTCTGCGAGTATTTCAGCCGCGAGGACGCCACCGTCATGGATCGTCTGGCAAGGGCGCCTCTTTACCTTGCACAGCCGAAAGGTTTCACGCTGGGCATTCTGATCGCCCCGGACGTTGGCGCCGTCGAATATCTCCCCGACAACCTCAACGACGAGTCCAGTTTCAAGCGGCGGCGCAAACACATCGCGTACGTCTGCGAGCAGTCGCGCGAGGCGACGCGGGCAGGGGAATCATGGTCCCTGAAAATGCAGTTGGAAAAACAGGACGGATATTCGGAATCGGCGGAGCGCTTCAACGTGTTCGATTCGTCCGTTGCTGCACAGAATGCTTCCGATGACAGACGGCGCAGCGTCCCGATCTCGAACCTGTTTTTTACCCATTTCCGGCACATTTTCTGCGAAGTCGGACTTGATGGTCCACTGTCCGGATCTGAAATCCTGACGCTCGGTTTCGAGTACGGCGGCTGCCTCGACCGGATCGACCTCCCGGTCGATGTTTCCAAATTCAAAATTTCGGAGGAGAAATGCCGTTTCATGCTACCAAAGGGAAATCAGCCCAAAAGCGTGGAATTCGACCTCGGCGACACCAGACACATCACGTCCATCGACCTCGTCCTGTGCCAACCGCTGGAAAACGATTTCCTCTGGGGACAGGGTGAAACAGAGATCACTCCGGCGGAGTGAGCGGCGGATTGGATTTCCCGGTCACGCCGTGCAGGACGAGCTTCCAGACGGCGGTCATTTCCACCACGGCGTCCGGAAGCGATTCGAACGGTTCCTCCGAGAAAGCGTTGGCCATCGCCAGCAGGACGCGGCGTTTTTCGGCTGCGTCTTCCACAAGCTCCATCATGCCCTCGCCCGCCACGGAGACGTACAGGTTCGTCACGGATTTGTTCCCGTTCGGACGCACGATCACCTTCGGACCGTCGTCGCGTTCCGCAAAGAAATACACGTGTGGATCACGGGCCAGGATCTCCGCCTTGCGCCCCTCCTTCGCCCCGTGGAAGTACAGCACGGCGTTCCGGTCCGCATCAAGCTCGGACAGGTAGTTCATGGTCACGCCGTAGGGCTTCCCGGCGTCGTTCATGGCCAGGTGCCCGAACGGAAGCGAATGGATGATGTCCAGAATGATGCTCGGATCCTTGATCTCGCGGTCCTGACGTCGCATGGGGTGTTCTCCTGAAAAAAGTGATTTGAGTTTGTTTCGCGGTTTGTTTTCCGTTGTGCCGGAGGTTCAGGGCGTGTCCTCGTCGAAATAATCCACAGCCACCGGCGTCGGGTCCGGCACGGAATCCTGCGTATCCCGGTTGAAAAGCAGCGGCTTGTGCGTGACGCTGTAGCCCTTGTCACCGGGGTAGACCGCCATGAATCCGCCGTCCTCCGCGTCGCGGTTGAACGTGACGACATAGATCTCGTTCGCATCCGGCCGCCACGTCGTCTTCCAATGTTTTTTCAGCTCATGGATTTCCCGTGCGACCTCGAAAGGATCGTGTTCCCCCGTGTCAATGTCGACGTGAAAGCAGAAATCCTTTCCGAGCACCCTGTCGTAGCGGATATCGAACTCTCTGCCGTATTTCCGTTTCAGGTCCGCCTCCTCACCATGGCTGAACTCGACGGCGGCGCTGAACCCGTAGTCCTCCCGGCAGCAGACCGGATCATAGTACAGCAGGACGAACAGGAAGAGCGCACAGCAGATGCCGGGGACCCCGAACAGAAAAAAGACGACAAAACGATCCCTGATCGTCCTCGGCTTCTTTTCAGGCTCTTTTTGTTCCGTTTCGGCGGATTGCGTGTTCATCTTTCACCTTGTGTCTGTTCGACTTTTTAAAGGGCGAAAAGCCTTGTCTTATGGTTGCCCCGGTAGCCGTTTTTTCCGGGGAAAACGAACCGGATCCCGCGGTCTTCCGCGTCGCCGTCGATCGTGACAATCAGGACTTCCTGCGACATGAACTCCGATTCCTTTTTCAACCGCTGGATTTCGCGGGCGATCTCCGTCGGAGGCGGAGCGTCCTCTCCGCGGGTATCGAGGTCGACATGGAAGCAGTGATCTCTTCCGAGCCGGGGCCAGGCGTCGCGGATCACGACCGCCTCGCCGTATCTTTCCTCCAGAGACGTTTTCATGTCCTTGAAAAAGGGGTAGCCTTCCGCGTTTCTGCTGTTGCGGATTAAATCCGGCCCGATGAACAGGAAGAAGATCAGCCAGAAGAAAAACAGGGTGATCACGATACCGGCGAACAAAGCCAGGCAGCTTCTGAGTGGCGTCTCTTTCTTTTTGGGCGGGTTGTCCCCGTTTTCCATCGTCGATGCACTCATTTTTTCCCTCAAAACGTTTTCGTCGTTTCGGATTCGGCGATGCGCTTCACCGCGTCGCAGATGCCGTTCACAAGGTCGTCCGGAGCGCTCGCGCCCGAGGTGATCCCGACGCACTTCGCCCCGCGGAGTAGTTCCGG
The DNA here is from genome assembly GCA_016285335.1 of Victivallales bacterium. Next base: position 36,627 of record JAEEQO010000005.1, read on the forward strand.
CGTGACAGCATCCGCACCGGAGACGAGTTCGGTGCGCGCGCCCTGTTCGCGGGCGATCTCGCAGAGGCGGAGCGTGTTGGAACTGTGCGCGGACCCGGCGACAAGCACGAGGTCGCAGCCGGCGGCGAGCTCGCGGACAGCGTTCTGGCGCGTGAGCGTGGCGTGGCAGACGGACGCGGATTCGACCAGGTCCGGTATCTTCGCCCTCAAAATCGAGGTCATCTCCGCAATCACGTCGCTGTTCATCGTGGTCTGGCTGATGCAGGCGTAGGTGCGGCCGGGGACGGGCTCGAACGCGCGGGCGTCGTCCGGGTTCGTCAGCAGATGCTTTTCGCCGTGAATGCGCCCGAGGATTCCCTCGACCTCGCGGTGTCCCGCCTTGCCGAACAGCAGGACAACGTGCCCGGCGTCGGAGAGCGCCGCGCCGCGTTTCTGCACCTGACGGACCAGCGGACACGTGGCGTCGACGATGTTCAGCGGGAGCGCCCGTGCGCGCGCCTCGACTTCCTCGGAAACGCCGTGCGCGCTGAAAATGAGCGTGGCGCCTTCGGGCAGCCCCTCGGGATCGTCGACGATTTTCGCGCCGCGCGCGAGCAGATCCTTTACGACCGATTCGTTATGCACGAGCTCGTGCAGGATAAAGACCGGCGGCCCGTGCTTCTTCAGCATGTCCGCGGTCAGGTTCAGCGCGTTGCGGACGCCGGAACAGAATCCCGTGATGCGGCAGCGTTTCACTTCCATGATGCGACCTCCTGAAAAGCCCGGTGAAACGCCTTGTCCGCGTACGGATCGGGAGCTCCGGGCGCGAGCTCGTCCGGCGTGTAGTTCGAGCTCACGTATTCGAAATGCAGCACATGATTTTCCGCGTCGGCGCGGTACACGATGCGCCAGGTGCGGCAGTGGATCGCCCAGGAGCCGTCCGGGCGCTGTTCGATGCGCTTGCGGGCGGGGTTGAACGGCTCGTACTTGAGCTGGACGGCGCAGAAATTGGCGAGGTCGAGCCCGGTCTGCTCCGAAATCCAGTCCATCTGCGCCCGCGCAACAGGCGAGAAGTCGTGCTTCCACTCGGTCAGGACGAGCTCGTCACGCCATCCTGCCTTCGACTCCGGGAACGCGTCGACCGCGGGGATGTACGGCTTGATGTCGAGGATCGGCGTGCGGTCGAGGATGTCGCAGTGGTTCAGGTAGACGGTCAGGCCGTCGACGCCTTCGAGCTCGACGCAGCTCAGGCCGACCGGGTTCGGGCGGTGCGGCGACCGCGTGGAAAAGACGCCGTAGTTGCGGTTTTCAGGCGCGTACGGAGGCGTGACCTTCGGCTTCCAGGTCGCGTTCAGGTGGAAGACGAAGAGCACCCACACGCGTTCGAATCCGGCGAGGTCCTCCAGCGCCTGCTCGAAGCCGCGTCCGGGATAGAGCTCGATCCGCGCCTTCGCGTCGGAGAACCCGGCCTGACGCGGCGCTTCGTACCGCCAGCGGAGCCCGGTATACAGGAGCCCGATGGGCTCAAACTCGTAGCGGTCCTTGATCTCGGCGGGCATGACGGCTCACCCCTGCTCCCCGGTGTCGATCGCGACGGAGAGCGCGAACGCCCGCACGGCGAGCTCGTCGTTGACGTTGGTATTCAGCACGCGGACCAGATTTTCCGCCTCGGACAGCATCCGCGCGGCCTCGTCCGGCGCGATCTCCGGGCGCGGGTCGGCGTCCAGCCACACGCGGACGACCTCGGGGTTCGGCAGGAGTTCGAGCGGCGTCCCCTCGGCGACGAGCGCGATCTGCGCGAACCACGTATGCAGGATGCTCAGAAACTCCTCACGAAGCCGGAGGTATTCGCAGCCGGTCTCGCCGTCCATGCGCTTCTCGATCAGCTTCATGGCGGCGGATTCGAGGTTTTCGGCGGATTTCAGGCGTTCTTCCCAGCGGCTCTGCACGGTGGCTTCCGCCATGTCGCCGAGCGAACCGAGCACCCCGATGAGCCCGGCAGCGCACTCCTCGCCCGCCACAAGGTCGCCCTTCGAGCCGAACGTGAGCTTCATGAGGAATTCCGGCATCGCGGCGAACGTCTCCATGTCGTACTTGCAGGCGTTATCCGTGAGCGTGAGGATCTGGCAGCGGGAACGGATCGTGGGCAGAAGCGAACCGGGGTGGCCCGTGGTGAGGATGAACAGGCAGTTGCGCGGCGGCTCCTCCAGCGTCTTCAGGAATGCGTTCTGCGCGTTTTCGTTCATGGTGTCGCATTCCTGGATGATGCCGATCTTCCAGCCGCCGGGCGAGGAGCTGCTGAGGTGGAACATGGCTTCGAAGCTGCGGAGCGTGTCCGGGTCGGAATCGTCGTTCCCGATCACGATCTGGCGGGATTTCGAGGTCGGCGCGAGCAGGAAGAGGTCGGGATAGAGGCCGTTTTCCAGCAGGGCGCACGTCTCGCAGTGTCCGCACGGGGCGCCGTCGGGGAGCGGGTCCAGGCAGACGGCGAGCTGGGCGAGCAGGACCGGGAACCGCGCGCGAATGGCGGCGTTCGAGGAGACCACGAGGTGGGAATGCCCGAGCCGCCCGGCATTTTTCGCCATGCGGAGCGAACGCCCGAGCAGCGGATAAGCGGATTCAAAGGATTGCCAGTCGTGCATGGATCGCCTCCAGAATGGATTGCGTGACCTGTTCGATCGGGGCGGACGCGTCGATCACGGCAAAACGCTCCGGTTCCTGCCGGGCGAGCTCCAGAAAGCCGTTCCGCACCACGGTATGGAACACCGCCGATTCGGAGTCGAACCGGTCGTTCTGCGTCGCGGCGGCTCCCGAACGCCCCGTGGCACGCCGGAGCCCGAGCTCGACCGGGACATCCAGCACCAGCACCAGGTCGGGCCGGATGCCGCGGCACACGAATTCGTTCACGCGCCGGACCGTTTCCGGGTCGATGCGGCGGGCGCAGCCCTGGTAGACGAGCGTGCTGTCGGTGAACCGGTCGGAGATCACGATCCCGCCGCGTTCCAGCACGGGCCGGATCATGTTTTCGCACATCTGGGCGTGGCAGGCGCCGAAGAGCATCAGCTCCGTTTCCGGCAGCAGGTCCTCGCCGGGTTCCCGCGATTTCAGGATGTCGCGGATCTTCTCCGCGACCGCCGTGCCGCCGGGGGAACGCGCCGTGACGACCTCGCGGCCGGACGCCGTGCGCAGCGCCGTGGCAACGCGTTCGAGCTGAGTGGATTTGCCGCAGCCTTCGCCGCCCTCCAGTGTCAGAAATATTCCGTTCATTTCAGGTCAAGTCCGAATAAAATCGAAGAATTTTTGCGAATGTGATTTGCGATATTGCCCGCGTGAATGTAAATTGAATACTGCGTTTTTTCTTTATTAAAATACCACAAAATTCCAACCTTTCAAAGCCGGAGTCGAAAAAATGTCTGGAAAGATCGACAGAAACACCTATCTTACCGCCAACATCGGGGATTTCCCCGCCGAAATCGTCGTCTGCGGACGTCGCTACGTCAAAAAGGACGACCTCCGCTACGGCACCAATCCGCACCAGCCCGCCGCGTTCTACCGTCCCGCCGACGAACACGGCGCGATCATGGACCTCGAAGTCCTGAAGACCGGCAAGAACGGCCTGTCACAGACCAACCTGGAAGACATCTCCGGCGCGCTGAACATCGTAAAGTATTTCGAGGAGCCCGCGTGCGCCGTCATGAAGCACGTGAACCCGAGCGGCGCGGCCGTCGGACTGCCCGGCGAAACGCTCCGCCAGGTCTTCATCAAAGCGCGCGACTGCGACGCCCGCGCGGCGTTCGGCAGCGTGATCGCGTTCAACCGCAAGGTCGACAAGGACACCGCGGCGGCCATCATGGAGCTCTTCGCCGAATGCGTCGTGGCCCCCGATTTCGAGCCGGAAGCGCTCGAAGTCTTCAACGACAGCGTGACCTACAAGGTCAACAAGCAGCTCCGCGTGCTCAAGTGCGGCGCGCTCGACACCCTGCCCAAATTCGTCGGCGATCCCGCCGTGAACACCATCAAGGTGCTCGCCGACGGCTCGCTCGTGATCGCCGCCCCGCTCCTTACCCACGTTCGCTCGTTCG
>JAEEQO010000101.1 GCA_016285335.1 Victivallales bacterium
CGGTCTGGCGGACGAACTTCGAATCGGCGGTGGCAGGATTGAGAATGGCTTCGCGGTAGGCGACTTCCGGCTGGCCGGAGTTGGCTTCGACCTTGAATTCGCGGATCAGACGGTCCATGATGATCTCGAGGTGAAGTTCGCCCATGCCGGAGATGATGGTCTGTCCGGTCTCGGCGTTGCTGTTGATCGTGAACGTCGGGTCTTCGTCGGACAGCGCGGCGAGCGCGGCGAAGAGTTTGTCGCGCGCGGCGGAGCTCTTCGGTTCGACTGCGATGGAGATCACGGGGTCCGGGAACGTCATGGATTCGAGGACGATCTGGTTGCCCTCGTCGCAAATGGTGTCGCCGGTGGTGCAGTTCTTGAGGCCGACGCATGCCGCGATGTCGCCGCAGTAGATCACATCGCGTTCCTCGCGGGAATTGGCGTGCATCTGAAGCAGGCGGCCGAGACGTTCGCGGCGGCGGGTGCGGGGATTGATGACCGTGGCGCTCTTTTCCGCCATGCCGGAGTAGATGCGGATGAACGCGAGCTTGCCGACGTACGGGTCGTTCATGATCTTGAAGACAAGCGCGGAGAACGGCTGGTCGTCGCCGCAGTGACGGGTCGCGACTGCTTCCGTGTCGGGATCGGTGCCCTTCGTTTCCCAGATATCGACCGGGGAGGGCAGGTAATCGACGACGGCGTTGAGGAGGAGCTGGACGCCCTTGTCCTTGAACGCGGTGCCGCAGAGGGCGGGAACGAGCTTGCCGGCGACGACCGCGGTGCGGAGGGCGGCCTTGAGCTGTTCCTTTTCCGGGGTCTTGCCGTCGAGGTAGAGTTCCATGATGGAATCGTCGACCTCGGCGAGGCACTCGATCAGGTAATCGTACGCTTCCTTGGCCTTTTCACGGTATTCTTCGGGAATATCGAATTCAACGACCTGGGCGCCGTCCGCGCCTTCGTAGCGGTACGCTTTCTGGTCGATCACCTGGACGTTGCCGCTGAAGTTCGCTTCGGAACCGATGGGGAGCGAGATCGGCACGACGGTCGCGCCGAGTTTCTTGCGCATTTCATCGACGACGCGGTAGAAGTCCGCGCCGGTGCGGTCCATCTTGTTCACGAACGCGAGGATCGGCACATGGTATTTCTTGGCCTGGCGCCACACGGTCTCCGTCTGGGGCTGAACGCCGCCGACCGCGCAGAAGACTGCGACGGCACCGTCGAGCACGCGCAGGGAGCGTTCGACCTCGGCAGTGAAGTCGACGTGACCGGGAGTGTCGATGAGGTTGATGCGATGTTTCAGCCAGAAGCAGGTGGTCGCGGCGGACGTGATCGTGATGCCGCGTTCCTGTTCCTGGACCATCCAGTCCATCGTGGCAGCGCCTTCATGGACTTCGCCCATCTTGTGGCTCTTGCCGGTGTAGTAGAGGATACGCTCGGAAAGCGTGGTCTTGCCGGCGTCGATGTGAGCCATGATCCCGATGTTGCGCGTGGCAGCGAGCGGGGTCTTGCGGCCGGGGGCCTCGTGGTAATCCTGATTGAGTGTATGGATAGCAGTCGTCATAGGGTAGAACTTGGGGACAGGGGGACGATTACCAGCGGTAGTGTGCGAACGCCTTGTTGGCCTGAGCCATCTTGTGGGTATCGTCTTTCTTCTTCACGGAGGAGCCGGTGTTGTCGAAAGCGTCGAGGAGCTCCGTGGCGAGGGCGATCATCATGGGTTTGCCCTTCTTGGCCTGGGAATAGGTCGTGATCCAGCGGATCGCGAGCGCGACCTGGCGTTCCGGAGCGACGTCGATGGGCACCTGGTAGTTGGCGCCGCCGACGCGACGGGACTTGACTTCGACTTTGGGCTTGACGTTTTCGACGGCCTGGATGAAGACCTCGAGGGGCTCCATGTCCTTTTTCTGGGTGGCGATGTAGTCGAACGCGCCGTAGACGATCTTCTGGGCGATGGACTTCTTGCCGCACTTCATCAGGGTGTTGATGAGGCGTGCAACGAGTTCGCTGTTGTATTTGACGTCGGGAATGAGTTCCCGCTTCGTGGTTCTGCGTCTTCTCATGGTGTATGCGTTACCTTATCTGGGATTATTTCTTCTTGTCGTCTTTGGCACGCTTGGCACCGTACTTGGAACGGCCCTGGCGGCGTCCGTCGACGCCCATGCTGTCGAGAGCGCCGCGCACGACGTGGTAGCGGACGCCGGGGAGGTCACGGACACGGCCGCCCTTCACGAGGACGACGCTGTGTTCCTGGAGGTTGTGGCCTTCGCCGCCGATATAGGCGGTCACTTCGAGTCCGTTGGTAAGGCGGACGCGGGCGATCTTGCGCATAGCGGAGTTCGGCTTTTTCGGGGTTCTCGTCGTAACCTGGAGGCAAACGCCGCGTCTCTGCGGGCATTTGGTAAGAGCTTTGGATTTGCTCTTGCTCGGTTTCGGGTTGCGACCGGCTCTGACCAACTGGTTGATTGTCGGCATGTTAAGTTTCCACCTGTATTCTGGTTATTGATGATTACCGCAAAAATTCAAGCATATAATATACCCGCATTCCCGCGGATAATCAAATCAATTTCCAGTTTTTCGTTGTTTTTTTTGATTATTTTCTCGTTTTTTCCGGTTTTATTCCCCATCGTCGTCGTCCGTAAGGGAGTCGTCGCTGAACTCGTCATCGGAAAGTTCCGTGTCGTCGAAGATGATGTCTTCGGCCGGGAACTCGTCGTCGTCGCCGAACTCGGCCCCATCCTCGTCGGAGGACTGGAAGTCGTCGTCGCCGAAATCGATCTTGGAGATATCGAGTTCATCGGAAACGGATTCGCCGTTGTCCTGTTCATCAATCGCCGGCATCTCGGGCGGCAACTCTTCGCCCAGGAGTTTGACTTTGATGTTCTGGAGATCGGCTGCTCCGGTTCCCGCGGGGATCAGATGTCCGGTGATCACGTTTTCCTTGAAGCCGCGCAGGACGTCTTCGCGTCCGAGCGTGGCGGCGTCGGTCAGGATGCGCGTGGTATCCTGGAAGGACGCGGCGGAGATGAAGCTGTCCGTTTCAAGGGATGCCTTGGTGATACCGAGCAGGACGGGTTCGGCCTCGGCGGGTCTGCCGCCGGCGGCGCGGACGCGCTTGTTCTCGCGTTCGAATTCATACCGGTCGATCAGTTCGCCGGCGAGGAAGCGGGTGTCGCCCTGGCCGGTGGAACGCGGATCGTCGTGCCGCTTGTCGAGGATGCGGACTTTCTGCATCATCTGGCGGATGATGATTTCGATGTGCTTGTCGTTGATCTCGACGCCCTGGGACCGGTACACGGTCTGGACTTCGTTCACCAGGTAGCGCTGAAGTTCCTGCGGGCCGCAGATGGAGAGCAGGGCCTGCGGGATGACGGCGCCGGTGGTGAGCTTCTGTCCTTTCTTGACGTATTCGCCGTTGCTGACGATAATGTGCTTGTTGCTCGGGATCAGGTGCTCGGACACGGCGTTGGTGTCGGGGTTCTCCACGTAGAGCACGCGGCCTTTTCTGCCGGTGTTCTTGTTGATCTTCGTGATCTCGACGTAGCCGTCGATCTGGGCGATCTCGGCGATTTCCTTCGGCGTACGGGCCTCGAACAGTTCGGCGACACGCGGCAGACCGCCAGTGATGTCCTTGTTCTTCTGCTGCTGGTACGGAATACGCGCGAGCGTGGTGCCGGGATTGACGCGCTGGCCTTTCTTGACCATCAGCAGGGTGCCCGCGGCCAGCGGGTAGTCGCCGATGTCCTCGAGCGTCTCCGGATTCTTGATCACGATGCGCGGATTGAGGTCGTCGTTGTGCTCCAGCACGGTCAGCTGTTCCGTGCTGCCGCGGCGCTGGTCGCGCTTGTAGGTCACGCCGTCGATCAGGTCGGGGATGTCGATGATGCCGCCTTCTTCGGCGATGATGGGCATGTTGGAGGGATCCCACACGGCGAGCTGGCGTCCGGCCTCGACGGTATCTCCGTCGCGGCAGAAGAGCACGGCGCCGATTTCGACCGGGTAACGGTCGACCGGGGTCTCCCGCAGCGCATCGGTCCAGTAGTCGTAATCCGCATTGTAGAAAGTGCCGATGATGGCTGCTTCCTGCTTGGCGCGTTCGCGGGCGCTCTGCTCGGCTTCCCTGACGAGGTTTTCGTCGAACACGACGATGAAGCCGTTCTTGTTGATGACGAGCACTTCGCCCTTGTCGTTGGTGACCGTGCGGATGTTTTCGAAGTAGACTTTGCCTCCGTTGCGCGTCTTGATGTCGGACTGCTTGGAGGTGGCGGACGCGACGCCGCCGATGTGGAACGTACGCATGGTGAGCTGCGTGCCGGGTTCGCCGATGGACTGCGCGGCGATGATGCCGAGGGCGTCGCCCACTTCCGCGTCGCGGTCGGTGGCGAGGTTCTTGCCGTAGCACTTCACGCAAACGCCGTGTTCCACGTCGCAGGTCAGCACGGAGCGGATCAGCACGCGCTGGATGCCGCGTTCCTCGATGCGCTTGGCGATTTCGGGCGTGAACGCCTCGCCGGCGGCAATGATGAGCTGGCCGTCGTTGGTGACGTCGCGGATGTCCTGGGCGCTGTAGCGTCCGACCAGGCGGTCGGCGAGCGAAAGCAGCGGCTTGTCGTCGTCGCCCTTGATCTCGCTGATCCAGATGCCCTTCATGGTGCCGCAGTCTTCGCAGCGGCAGATGATGTCCTGCGCCACGTCGACGAGTTTGCGGGTCATGTAGCCGGAGTCGGCGGTCTTCAGGGCGGTGTCGGCGAGGCCCTTGCGGGCGCCGTGCGTGGAGATGAAGTATTCTGCGACCGAGAGCCCTTCGCGGAAGTTCGAAAGGATCGGGCGTTCGATGATGTCGCCGTTGGGCTTCGCCATCAGGCCGCGCATGCCGGCGAGCTGGCGGATCTGGTCCTTGCTGCCGCGGGCGCCGGAATCGAGCATGGCGTAGACCGGGTTGATGCGGGTCTTGTTTTCGGCTTCGCACGCCTTGAAGAGGTCGTCGGTGACGCGGTTGGTGGTCCTGGTCCAGATGTCGACGATCTGGTCATGCTTTTCGCCTTCGGTCAGGACGCCCTTGTCGAACTGCGTCTGGATCTTTTCGATCTCGGCGCGGGCGGACGCGATGAGCTGTGCCTTGGTGGTCGGGACGGGAACGTCGGCGACGGAGATGGAGAATCCGGCGACGGTGGCGTATTCATAACCCAGGTTTTTGAGCTTGTCGAGCAGCTCGATCGCCCTGTCGTGTCCGACGTATCCGTAGGCTTCGGCGATCAGCTTGCCGATCTCTTTCTTCGTGGCTTTTTCGTTGTAGAAACCGAGCGACTTGTCCCAGATGCCGTTGAAGATGCAGCGGCCGGGCGTCGTGATGATGAACTTGTCGTCCTTGTTGCCGCGGGGCGTGTCCACGCCGTAGTCCGGGTTCGGAATCTTCACGGCGTCGTGGATCTTGATGTGGCCGGTGTCGAGCGCGAACAGCACTTCATGGATGTCGCGGAAGAGGCGGGCGCTGCCGGGCTCCGTCATCGGAGGACGGGTCAGGTAGTACACGCCGAGCGTGATGTCCTGCGTCGGCGTCGTGATCGGCTTGCCGCTCGCGGGCGAGAAGATGTTGTTCGTGGACAGCATCAGGAGTTTGCATTCGAGCTGCGCGGCGGCGGACAGCGGCACGTGGACGGCCATCTGGTCGCCGTCGAAGTCGGCGTTGTAGCCCGTGCAGACGAGCGGATGCAGACGGATCGCGGAACCTTCGATCAGGATCGGGTCGAACGCCTGGATGGAGAGCCTGTGCAGGGTCGGCGCACGGTTGAGCATCACCGGATGCCCCTTCGTGACTTCTTCGAGGATGTCCCACACGACGGGTGCGCCGCGTTCGATCATCTTCTTGGCGGAACGCACCGTATGCGCGTGGTCGCGTTCCTTGAGGTAGCGGATGATGAACGGCTCGAAGAGCGTGAGCGCCATCTTCTTCGGGAGGCCGCACTGCATGAGCTTCAGTTCGGGGCCGACGACGATCACGGAGCGTCCGGAGTAGTCGACGCGTTTGCCGAGCAGGTTCAGGCGGAAGCGGCCCTGTTTGCCCTTCAGCATGCAGCTGAGGCTCTTCAGGGGACGGCTGCCCGCGCCGGTCACGGCACGACCGTGGCGGCCGTTGTCGAGCAGGGCGTCGACGGCTTCCTGGAGCATGCGCTTTTCGTTGCGGATGATGACTTCCGGCGTATGGGTCTGGAGCATGCCTTTCAGGCGGCTGTTGCGGTTGATGACGCGGCGGTAGAGGTCGTTCAGGTCGGAGGTGGCGAAACGGCCGCCCTCGAGGGGCACGAGCGGGCGCAGGTCGGGCGGGATGACCGGAAGGACTTCGAGGATCATCCACTCGGGGCGCGAATCGCTCTTGATGAAGCCTTCGACGAGGCGGAGGCGCTTGGAGAGTTTCTTGCGGGTGGCCTTGTTCTTGGTGGAAGCGAATTCCACTTCGAGCTGGGCGCGCAGCGGTTCGAGCTCGATCTGCTCCAGCAGGGAACGCACGGCGGGCGCGCCCATTTCAGCGCGGAACCCGTCGCCGTACGCTTCGCGGGCCTGGTTATACTCGAGGCCGTTGAGCATGTCGCCCACGTTCAGCGGGGTGTCGCCCTTGTCGGTCACGACCCAGACTTCGTAGTAGATGATGCGTTCCAGGTGCTTGGCGGCCATGTTGAGCATGAGGCCGATACGGCTGGGCATGCACTTGAAGAACCAGATGTGGGAGACGGGGACCGCGAGTTCGATGTGGCCCATGCGTTCGCGGCGGACCTTGGACGTGCAGACTTCGACGCCGCAGCGTTCGCAGATGATGCCTTTGTTCTTGACGCGTTTGTACTTGCCGCAGTTGCATTCCCAGTCGCGCTGCGGTCCGAAGATCTTTTCGCAGAACAGGCCGCCTTTTTCGGGCTTGAACGTGCGGTAGTTGATCGTCTCCGGATTCTTGACCTCGCCGTGGCTCCAGGAGCGGATGACTTCAGGAGACGCGACCTTGATCACGACCGCCTCGAACTGGCTGAGCGGCTGATAGGGTTCGCGGGTGTCCCGGTTGTAGGAACTGTCAATCATGTTATCTCTTCCCCCTTCGGTTATTTACTCGGATTTTCGGAACGTTTCACCGTCCGCACGTCGAGGCCCAGCGACTGCAGTTCCTTGAGCAGGACGTTGAAGGATTCGGGACGGCCGGGTTCCAGGATGCCCTGTCCGCGGACGATCGACTCGTAGATGCGGGTGCGGCCGGTCACGTCGTCGCTCTTCACCGTGAGCATTTCCTGCAGGGTATGCGCCGCGCCGTACGCTTCGAGCGCCCACACTTCCATTTCGCCGAAGCGCTGGCCGCCGTGCTGCGCCTTGCCGCCGAGCGGCTGCTGGGTGACGAGCGAGTACGGGCCGATGGAACGCGCGTGGATCTTGTTCGCAACGAGGTGGTCGAGCTTGAGCATGTAGACGACGCCGACCATGACGCGCTGGTCGAACCGGTTGCCGGTACGGCCGTCGTAGAGGTCGGTCTTGCCGTCGAAGACTTCTTCGCCGTTGACGGTCTTGAAGCCCCAGTGGAAGTTCTCGCCGGTCTCCTGCTCGACCTTGGCGTTCGCTTCGCGCATGAGGTCGATGATCTTCTCTTCGGAGATGCCGTCGAACACGGGCGTGGCGACCTTGACGCCGAGCATGCTGACCGCCCAGCCCAGGTGGGCTTCCAGGACCTGTCCGATGTTCATGCGGGAAGGCACGCCCAGCGGATTCAGCACGATGTCGACCGGACGGCCGTCCTTGGTGAACGGCATGTCCTCGATCGGGACGATACGGGAGACGATACCCTTGTTGCCGTGGCGGCCGGCCATCTTGTCGCCGACCTGGATCTTGCGCTTGGAGGCGACATAGACCTTGACGCGCTTGATCGGGCCGCGTTCTTCGGAGTTGTTGTCGTTCACGGCGTTCAGGGCGTCGATGCGGGTCTGCTCGATGCGCTGGAAATGCGGGATGTGCTCGCTGAACACTTCTTTGAGCTTTTCACGGATCTCGCATTCCTCCATGTCCCAGTTGTCGTAGGCGTTCGCGAGCTTGGCGATGGAAGGACGCGTGACTCTGCGGCTGGACGGGACCAGGACGACTTTCTCGCCTTCCTCGTTCTTCGTGTAGATGGGCTTCGGCAGCTTCTGGCCGAGGAGCATGGCGGAGAGCTGGTCGAGAAGGGCGTCGATTTCCGCGCCGAACTGTTCGCGGTAGTTGTCCTTGGCGCGCTTGATGGCCTTCTTCTGTTCGACCTTCGTCATGGCCTGCTGGCCGGAATCCTTGGCGTATTCGATGCGGATGTCCATCACGACGCCGCCCTTGCCGCTGGGGACCGTGAGGCTGGAATCCTTCACGTCCGCGGCCTTTTCGCCGAAGATGGCGCGGAGGAGGCGTTCCTCCGGCGCGAGTTCGGTCTCGGATTTCGGCGTGACCTTGCCGACGAGGATGTCGCCGGGCTTGACCTCGGTGCCGAGGCGGACGATGCCGTTCATGTTGAGGTTGCGGAGCGCGTCCTCGCCGACGTTCGGCAGTTCGCAGGTGATCTCTTCGTTGCCGAGCTTGGTCTCGCGGCTTTCGATCTCGAACTTGTCGATGTGGAGGCTGGTGTAGACATCTTCCTTCACCAGGCGTTCGCTGAGCACGATGGCGTCTTCGAAGTTGTATCCGCACCACGGCATGTATGCCGCGCGGACGTTCTTGCCGAGCGCGAGCTCGGCGCCCTGCGTGGCGGCGCCGTCGGCGATCGGGTCGCCCTTATGGATCGTCATGCCGGAACGCACGATCGGCACCTGGTTGATGCAGGTGCTGGCGTTGCTGCAGAGGAATTTGATCAGGTTGTAGGTCGTCGGATTCTTGTCGGCGGTCTCGCCGATGACCTTGCCGTCGCTGGTGATCACGATGTGGTCGGCGGAGACTTCGGCGACGATGCCGTCGCGGTCTGCGCTGAGCACGGCGCGGGAATCCACGGCGATCTTGTGCTCGAGGCCGGTCCCGACGTACGGGGATTCCGTCGTCATGAGCGGCACGGCCTGGCGCTGCATGTTCGATCCCATCAGGGCGCGGTTGGCGTCGTCGTGCTCCAGGAACGGGATAAGTCCCGCGGCGCCGGACACGAGCTGTTTCGGGGAGACGTCCATGTAGTCGACTTCATCGCGGGGATGTTCGGCGGACTCGCCCTGGTAGCGTGCCATGACGGTGGGGTTGACGAACGTGCGTTCCGGGGTGAGCGGAGCGTTGGCCTGCGCGATGACGTGCTTCTCTTCCTTGTCGGCGGTCATGTATTCGATCTCGTTCGTGACCACGCCGTCGCGGACGCGGCGGTACGGCGTCTCGAGGAACCCGAAATGGTTGATCCGGGAATAGAGCGCCATGGAGGAGATCAGGCCGATGTTCGGACCTTCAGGAGTCTCGATCGGGCAGATGCGGCCGTAATGGCTGGGATGGATGTCGCGCACTTCGAATCCGGCGCGTTCGCGGGAAAGGCCGCCGGGGCCGAGGGCGGAAAGACGGCGCTTGTTGGTCAGTTCGGACAGCGGATTGGTCTGGTCCATGAACTGGGACAGCTGGTTGCGCGAGAAGAAGTCGCGGACCGCGCCGATGAAGATCTTCTGGTTGATGAGCTTGAGCGGGGTGTCGCCGGGCGAGACCATCGTCATGTGCTCCTTCACGAGGCGTTTCGTGCGGAGCAGGCCGACGCGGCACTGGTTCAGGAGGAGTTCGCCCACGGGACGCACGCGGCGTGCGCCGAGATGGTCGATGTCGTCGGTGTCGCCGGGACGGAGCTGCATGAGATGTTTCGTGGCCGCGACGATGTCCTGTCTCGTCAGGGTGCGGAGTTCCTCGTCGGTGTCGAGGTTGAGGTGCTCGTTGATCTTGTAGCGGCCGACGAGGCCGAGGTCGTAGCGCTCGTTGTCGAAGAAGAGGTGCTGGAGCAGCCCCTTCACCGTCTCGATGCTCGGGG
>JAEEQO010000102.1 GCA_016285335.1 Victivallales bacterium
TTTCTGGTTGAGGAAGATCGCCGCTCCCATCAACCCGAGGACCCATTTGCGGTTTTCGGGCGTGAGCGCCGGCGGGTCGTTTGCAAGGATGCGTTTGTAGAGGTCCGGCTGCTGTTTGGTCATGTATTCGGACATCCAGCGGAACGGATTCTGGTCTTCATGGTGGAAAAGGAGGGAATTCTGTTTTTTGTGTACGCGGTAGAGCACGCGCGGGTTCGCCTTGTCGAAATGGTAGCTGCAGTCGGCGCCGAGGCGGAACATGAGGAAGACGTCGTCGTTGATGGCGCAGTCCGGGACGGGCCGGAAGTATTCGTGCTCGGCGAGGACTTCGGCGCGGATGACCATGGCGTTGATGTTGATCTTCGGGGTGAAGAATGCGTTGAACTCGGAGAGGCTGGCGCCGTGGACCTCGCCGGTGAGGCCGTTTTCGTCGAAGAGGTATTTCCGGGAGTAGCTGGCGCCGTACTGCGGATTCGCGTCCATCATGGCGATCACGCCGCCGAGGTCGAACGGGAGCATGATGTCGTCCTGGTCGAACGAAAGGATGTAGCGTCCGCGGGCGGCCTTGCACATTTCGGTGCGGGCGTTTCCGACGCCGAGGTTGTGTTCGGGCTTCATCTTGCGGACGATGTCCGGGCAGCGGGAGGCATATTCGTCGATGATCCTCTGGGAATCGTCCGGCGAACAGTCGTTGAAGAGGATGACTTCGGTATTGCCCTGCGTTTCCGCGACGCGGATCACGGAGTCGAGCGTGGCCCGGAGAAAATCCGGGTTGGCGCGGTAGACGGGAAGCAGGATCGTGGCGTCACGCCTTTTTGCCGCCTCCGCCGGAGCCTGCGCCGTCAGCGCTTTTTTTTTTGCGCTCCGGGGAGCGCCATAAGCGTGCTGGCAAGGCCGGGTTCCGGGGCGCGGGCGCGGAGTTCGTCCAATGTTTCCTTCTCGCGGAGTTCGGCGACATGCTTCTGGAAAGCGGGGATCCGCATGATGGTCTCCTGCACCATTTTCGGCGTGATGGTCCTGGTGCATTCGATCTCGCGCGGGGTGCCGAGGTGGCGGGGACACCAGACGGGCGCTTTCGAGTCGAAGAAGAAGTTCGTGTCGTTCCAGCAGCCGTGGCAGAACAGGAAATTGGTCACGCGGTAGGGCGTGGGGAATTCGCAGTTCGGCATGGTGAAGCCGGAGATCATGACGACGGGGATGTTGCAGTTCCAGGCGAGCCATCCGAGGCCGCTGGGGAGCCCGATGAAGAAGTCGGCGTGTTCAAGATAGTGGATGCGCTCTGTGATCGGGATGCGGCCGGTGAGGTCCTCCGCTTCGGTCGGGACGTGGTATTCGTGCTTGTCCGTGAAGAACAGTTCCTTGTCGCGGTCGAGCACGAAAACGCGGTAGCCGTAGGACTTGAGCCAGCGGATGAGGATGTTCCAGCCGTCGGGGTCCTTCAGTTTTTCGCTGGAGCGGAAGTTCCAGTATTTGGTCGGGTTCGTGGCCATCGTGGAGATGCAGACGTATGGCTCCTTCACGGGGCGCGGCGATCCGAGCGGGATGCGGCATTTGAGGTCTTCGAGCGGGAGTCCGAGGATCTTCGCCACGGTCTTCTGCATGCCGAGGTGCTGGTGCTCGACCGGACGCCACGGTTTGCGGTCCGCTTCGAAAATGCCGCAGAAATAGATCGCGTAGGCGAACCTCAGTGCGGGCTTTGTCCCGAGCGGGATGAATTTCAGGCCGGGATAGTACGGCTGACAGAGGCGGATCATCCATTCGCCGATGACCGCCGTGACTTTCGCCTTGCGGAGCAGCCGGAATTTCTCGAGGTAGGGGAGCCATGCGAGGTTGTCGCCGAGTCCGCCGTCCGGGATGATGATGCAGACGTCCTTGTCCTCGCAGTCGTAATCGTGCTCGAAGACGAGCTCGTCGTCCACGTAGGCTTCAAGGCGGTAGCGCACGAAATACTTGTTCTGGCCGACGACGAACTCGCCGCCCTTGTGCATGTGCTCCTCCAGCGGTATTCCGCTGTCCATGTCGTACACGCGCAGCTTGTACTGTTTGTTTCCCGCCGGGAATTTGACGCGGTAGCCGTAGGCGAAGTCGTACAGGATGCCGCTTTCCGATTTCATGATCGGAAGCTCGGACATGGAGACGCGGGCGCCGATGGAACTGCGCGGATCGGGGCCGATCTCCGGCCCGATGGGCGGCGGAGCGTTCCGTTTGCGGGCCTGTGTTAACCGCATCTGCGGGATGCCCGGATTCTTGAAAGTATAGGAAACTGTTTTCTTCGGCGAAGCGGCCGGTGTTTCTTTTTCGTTCATGACTGGATCCGTTTCAGGGCGGCGTCGGCGTGAGATCACGGCATGTTCCCGCCGCTCGGAAAGCTGGTTTGAGGTTGTTTTTTGTTTGTATTCCTCTACTTTAGCATCATGTCAGCAGTTTTTCAACCCCGCAAGACGAAAAAACGGCAAAATAATCAGCCGCAGCCGTCGAAGTCAGGGAAAAATAAGCCGTCCGATTGAATTTTGAACAAAAAATGCTACATTATAAAGCCCGATATTGCATTCTATTCCCCCCGTCCCGCGCCTCGGGAAGCCCGCTCTGTCCGTCCCGGATTGACAGGCTGTCCCCGCTCCGCACAACCGAATCAGGATCGAACCGTCCGTATGGAACAATGGCAGAAAGATCTGGAAAACGCGCTGACCGACGCCTCCGAACTGGCGAAACGGTTCCGCCTGTCCGAAGAGGACGTCCGCCGCGTGGCCGCCGTGTTCCCGTTCCGCATCACGCGGTACTACCTGTCGCTGATCCGCGCGAAGGGCGACCCGATCTACCGCCAGTGCGTGCCGGACGTGCGGGAGCTGCACGAGAGCGGCGACCTGATGGACGACCCGCTCGGCGAGGAGGGACTGACCCCGGCGCCGTGCGTGGTGCACCGTTACCCCGACCACTGCCTGCTGCTGGTCTCGAACTGCTGCGCCTGCTACTGCCGGTTCTGCACCCGCAAGCGCAAATTCCGCACGCCGATGTGCGTGGACGAGGCGAATGTGAACAGGGGCATCGACTACATCGCGTCGAATCCGGCGATTCGCGACGTGCTGGTGTCCGGCGGCGATCCCTTCCTGCTGGAGACGGACCGCCTGGACGACATCCTGAGCCGGCTCCGGGCGATCGAACACGTCGACATCATCCGCATCGGCACGCGCGCCCCGTGCGTCCTGCCCGGACGCATCAACCGCCGCCTCGTCGCCATGCTGAAGCGGCATCATCCGCTGTATATCAACGTGCATTTCAACCACCCGGACGAGATCACGCCGCAGTCCGCCGCCGCGCTGACCCGCCTCGCCGACGCCGGGATCCCGCTCGGCAGCCAGACCGTGCTGCTGCGCGGGGTGAACGACGACGCGGAGGTGATCCGCAGCCTTATGCGGAAACTGCTCGCCGTCCGCGTGAAGCCGTACTATCTGTTCCAGTCCGACCTGATCTACGGCACGGAGCATTTCCGCACGCCGCTCTCGACCGGGCTCGACATCATGAAGAAACTGCGCGGCTGGACCTCCGGGATGGCAGTGCCGCACTTCGCGATCGACCTGCCGTGCGGCGGCGGGAAGGTCCCGCTCGTCCCGGACTACCTCGAACGCATCGACGGACGTGTGTATACGTTCCGGAATTTCCGCGGCGTCCCGTACCGCTACCCGGACATCGAGGACTGAGCGGGGGCGGTTTCCCTCTGTCCCGCCTGTTTTTTGCGCTGACATGTCTTCCGCAAAGCATGTTCGGATCACCGTTTCGAGGCGGAAAAGCGCGTTTTCCCCGGCTTGACTTTCCTCCGTTCCCGTGCTACATTGTAAAGGGGATCCGAACATCCGGCGGCCGGCATTCCGGGGGAGGGACGCGGCGCGCCGGACCATTCCAAACAAAGGGGGAACTTATGAAACGAACCTTGATCACGACTTTTGCGGCGGCTGCGGCGATCCTCGCGGCCGCGTACCTGACCGGAGCCGACGGCACGGCCGCGCCCGCGCAGACACACGGGACGACCGGCACGCATCCGACGACGCAGATGCAGACACAAACGCCGCTCCAGCAGTTCATGCAGGCGCCCGCTGTGGAGACGGAGGAGTGCGAAGGCTACATCCTGCTGATGCCGTGCCCCGTCTGCCATACCTGTCCGGTCTGCCAGGCGAACTGCGGCACGGCGCACGCCCTGCGCTGCTGCCTCGGCAACAAGAAACCCGCGTCCGGAAATTCCGCCGCATCCGGCATGTCCGGCATGTCGACTCAGCAGCACGTGATGACCAACAAGGCCGAAGCCGTGAAGCACGCGGCGGGACGTCCCGCGCCGCAGATGGAGACGGAAACCGGCACGCTGAGCATCATCACGGTCGAATCCGACTGAACCGCCGAACGTTTCGGAACAAAACCATCGAACAAATGTATGCCGGTTTCCCGAAAGGGGGACCGGCTCAACTTTGCAGGGGAAGGGGGGATGGATTACGCCAATGCGGCGGTCTGCCGGACTGTGTTTTCGCAGAACTGCGAATCGCCGATGCCGGGCAGCGAAACACCGGGACTGGCGGACGCGGCGAGGAGACCGGAGTTCGAAGCGTCGAGATCGTCTTCGGAGAGAATCGCGTTTGCTGTGACATTGTAGAACACGCTGCCTTTCTTCGTGTCCTTCGCCGTCATGGAGACGTAGTATTCGCCCGCCGCAAGGTCAAGGTCGGAGGTCGTCATTTCGGCCTGCGCGGCGTTCGGGTCCATCTTGACGGCGTGTTTCAGGAGCGTGACGAGCTTGTCGGCGCCCTTCTTGTCCTGCGTGATCTGGTAAACCATGAATGTCGCGTCGCCCGTGACGGTGAGCGTGAAGTTCAGCGTCGCGTCCTCCGCGAGCACGAACCGCGCATAGTCGGCGTTGTCGTTGTGCCCGACGAAGTTGCCGTATGCTTCCACGGCCATTTCGTTGGTGTCGAACTGAAGGGCGGTCGTTTTCCCGGCGATCTCGTTCAGCACGAAATGTTCGCGCTGCGGATTCCATTGCTTCTTTTCGTACAGCCAGTCGTTCCAGCCTTCGTCGGCGCTGTCGTAGAACACGCTGTTCTCGACGCTTATCGTGTAATAGGCGTTGCCGCCGCTCTTCGCGTTCGTGGACACCATCGAGATATAATACGTGTTGCCGTCGTCCGCTTCGATCAGCTTCGTGAGTGTGGCGGTCTTGTCCGCCTTGACTGTGACGGCCGCGACCTTGGTCAGGCTGTACGTGACGGCGCCCTTCTTTACGGTCGTTTTGAGCTTCCAGAGCGTGAACTTCGCCTTGTCCGAAGATTCAATCGAGAACGTCAGGTTTGCGGAGGCGTCGAGCACGATCTTCGCGTAGTCGACCGTGTCGCCGAAGCCGACCCAGTTGCCGTCCGTTGGATTGATGTCGAGCCGGATGTCCGTCACGCCGCGTTTGAGAATAAGCGGGTTCGCCTCGACGGCCTCGTTGAGCACGGTTTTCGTCGAATCGTACACGGTGTCGTTCCAGCCTTCGTCGGCGTCGGTGTAGAATCTGCTGTCTTCGGCGACTGTCACGTTGTAGAAGCCCGCGACATCTCCTTTTCCGCTGATCTTCGGCGTCATCGCCACAAAGTATTCGCCCGCGGCGAGATGCAAATATTTCGAGGTCGATTTCGCGGCGTTGTCCGCTTTGACCGTCGTCTTCTGAAGCTTCTTCTGCTTGCCGTTCACGATCTGGTAGACATAGAACGTGCCGGCGACCGTGGAGTCGACCGTGAACTTCAGGCTCGCGCCCGTTGCGAGCTCGATCTTCGCGAAGTCGGCCGCATCGGAAACGTCGTCGAGCCGCCCGGCGAAATTGCGCTTGCAATCGAGGTCGACCGTGAACGGCGTATCCAGCAGGATTTCGTCGCCGGGCGCGGCGGGCGTGTTCTGTACGAAATCGTCCATGTTTTCGTTCCAGACGACTTCCTTTTTCTCTTTCTTCGAGAGCCAGTCGTTCCAGCCGTCGTCGGGACCGTTGTCGAGCCCGATCCGCGTAAGCGTCAGGACGAGGCTGTTTTCGGCAAGACCGAGCGAATACGTGTAGTCGCCGAGCTCAACGTCGGTCGTCCCCGCGGTCAGGACGCCGAGCGTTTCGCCCGAGGAGTCTTTTACCGTGATGGTCCCGGTGAAGCTCCCGGCGCCGCCGGCGAGGGTGTATCGGCCGGAATACTGGTCCCCGGCGACGGTCAGGGCGCAGGACGGAGCGCCCAGGACGAGGGACAGATCGTTCACGAGCGCGGTGTTGCCCGGCTTCGTTCGCGTCAGGTCGAAATCCAGAATACAGTCCGAAAACGCGGAAACGGTCGCGCCGTTTTCGAACGTCAGCTGCCCGGTGAGTTTGCCGCCGCCGGAGACGAACACGATGCCCCCGGACTGCACGGTTATGCCGTCCGCCAGGCCACCGTCGTAGATGAAAAGTCCGCCGCCCGAGGCGACCGTGACGCTGTCCGCGGTCGTGCCGGAATGAACCGTGGCGAGGTCCGAGAGCGTCATGCCGGAGAACGTATGCTGTTTGAACGCGACGGCCGCGCCGTTTTCGATCGACACGTAGCCGCCGTTTTCCGCGATTTCCGTGGCGGTGCCGCCGCCGGAGACGTTGAGGCGTCCGCCCGCGTTGATGCTTGCGCTGTTCAGCTTGCCTCCGCTTGAGATGTTGAGGACGCCGCCGAAGACACCGGCGCTGTCCGCCTTGCCGCCGTCTTCTATGGCGATGCTGCCGTTGTAGAGGATCGTGACGTTTGCCGAGCCGCCGCTGGAGATGGTCATGTCGCCTTCGCGGATGAGCGTGCCGGACGCCGTTCCGCCGCTGAAGATCGTGACCGCGGCGCTGTAGAACGTGATGATCTCCGGCGAGCCGCCGCCCGAATGGATGATGTAGCCGCCGCTCAAAACGGTGCCGCTTGCCGTGGCGCTGTCCAGCACGTCCATGCTGCCGCCGCTCATCACGGTGTCGTTCGCCGCGCCGCCGGATGCGACGGACGCGCTGCCGCCGGAATTGACGAGCGTGCTTTGCATCACGCCGCCGTTGACCGCGACGAAACCGCCGGAGTTCACGGTGGTGCTTTCCGCCGTGCCGAACGGCAGGATCGTCATGGATGCGCCGTCGTCCAGCACGACGCCGCTGGAAACGACACCGCTGGAAACGATGATTCCGCTCTCTGTCTGTTCGATGTCGTCCGGCATGGCTCGCGTCTTTCCCCGGTTCGGTCCGCCGGAGCCTTGGTCCGGGCGGAAGTTTTATTAAATACGGTATAATATATCATCATGGCGATTGAAAATCAAATCCGAAAAATAACCCGATTGTCCGTTTTCCTGTTACGCCGCGCACCTGAAACGCGTGACTGTAACGCATTAACGTTCATTGTCGCCGGATTTTACCGGAAAAAACTGAAAAAAACTGAAGTCTTTCCTTGATTTCTTATCTTTCCCATGATATATTAGCGCAGACAGATTCCCTTACCTAACCCAAAAAACATAAACCCGGAGCAAAAGAAATGACGATTGTCTCGTTCATCCTGTTCCTCGCGTTCGCCGGTGCCCTCACGTGGTTCATCGTGCGAAAACAAGACGTTGGCTCGAACACCGGCTTCTTCCTCGCCGGCCGCAGCCTCACGTACCCCCTGATCGCAGCGTCCCTGCTGCTTACCAACCTTTCCACCGAACAGATGGTCGGCCTGAACGGTTCCGCGTTCCGCCAGGGCCTCTGCGTGATGGCGTGGGAAGTTGTGGCGGTGGTGTCCCTCGTGGCGATGGCGTGGTTCTTCCTGCCGAAGTTCCTGAAGAGCGGCGTGACCACCGTGCCGGAATACCTGGAACTGCGCTACGGCAAGTCCACGGGCACGATCGCGAACGCGATCTTCCTGTTCTTCTACGTCTTCCTTCTGCTCCCGCTGATCCTGTACACGGGCGCCGTCGCGCTCCGTCAGATCCTCGACTTCAAGACGCTTCTCCCCGGCCTCAGCGACACGCAGATTCTCTGGATCGCGATCTGGCTGATCGGCCTCATGGGCTGCGCCTACTCGCTGTTCGGCGGCCTCCGCACCTGCGCCGTGCTTGACACCATCAACGGCATCGGCCTGCTCATCGGCGGCTTCATGATCGTGTTCTTCGCGCTGAGCAAGGTCTCCGCGGTCAACGGCGGCGAGCTCAGCCTCATGCAGTCCATCTCCGAGGTCAAGAACGCCCATGCCGACATGTTCAACACGTTCGGCCGTCCGAAGTCCGAAGTCCCGTTCGGCACGCTCTTCACCGGCGTCCTCATCATCAATATGTTCTACTGGTGCACCAACCAGCAGATCATCCAGCGCACGTTCGGCGCGAAGGGCCTCGCCGAAGGCCAGAAGGGCGTCCTGCTCTGCGGTCTCCTGAAGCTCCTCGGCCCGCTGTACCTCGTGTTCCCCGGCATGATCGCGTTCTACTTCGCGTGCAAGGGCCTTCTGGACCTTGACATGAACAGCTCCGCGCTCGCCTACGGCAAACTGGTCACGTTCGTGCTTCCGAACTGGCTCGCCGGCTTCTTCGGCGCGGTCCTGATCGGCGCGGTGCTCTCCAGCTTCAACGGCGCCCTGAACTCCTCCTGCACCCTGTTCAGCATCGGCTTCTACAAGGGCATTATCAATCCGCAGGCGGAAGACAAGAAAGTCGTGCTCTCCGGCCGCGTGTTCGGCCTCATCATCGCGGTCCTCTGCATGTGCGGCGCTCCGCTCCTCGCGAATACCTCCAGCATCTTCGACTACCTCCAGAAGACCAACGGCATCTACAACATCCCGCTGTTCGCCATCATCGTGGTCGGCATGCTCACCAAGTTCGTGCCGAAGATGGCCGCGAACGTCGCCCTCTTCGTCGGCGTCGTCCTCATTGCCTTCCTCACCTTCGGCGACTCCTGCTTCGGCGAGGGCTTCATCAAAAATATCACCGGCGGCATGAACATCTATCACGTCGACACCATCGTCTTCCTGATCCTCGTCGCCATCATGGGCGTCTGGTCGTTCGTCGCTCCGCGCAAGGAAGCGTTCGTCCAGCAGGACGCCAAGGCCGTCGACATGACCCCGTGGAAGTTCTCGTGGGTCGCCGGCGGACTCCTCCTCGTCCTCGTGGCCCTCATCTATGCCAGCTTCGCCGATCTCGGCGCGCTGAAGGACAGCAAGACCGAGCCCGTGCCGTATCACTGGCACATGATCGCTACCGAGATCGCCCAAAAGGAAATGAAGGCCCTTGAGATCGACGAAGACGAACAGGGTGTCATCATCACCGAGATCACCGAATCCATCGACGCGTTCGACAAGAGCAAGGACAAGCCCGCCGACACCGCCGTCACGCGCAAGATCGTCTACCAGACCATCGGCAAGCACTATGCGAGGAAGAAAGGCTTCTCCGACGCCCAGATCGAAGTCTTCAACAAGGAGATCGAAAAGATGGTCGCGGTCAGCGCGAAGGAAGCCGACGACGTCGCCGAAGCGCAGAAGCCCGTCGTCGAGAAGACCTTCACCAAAGTGATCGATGAACTGAAGGTCGAAGGCAGAAGCGCCCTCGAATCCATCAACAAGAACGTCGAAGACGCCGCCGGCGCCATGGGCAAGGGCCTCGAAGAGTTTACCAACGGCATCTCCGATTCCCTCAAAGGTATGTGATCCCGTTCGAACGTCCCCTCCTCGCGAGGGGACTTTTTGCGGGCGCTCGAATGCGCTTCGGGCGCCCGCTTCTTTTGCTTTTTTGTGTCCGTTTTATTTGATTCAGCAACCAGCAAGAAAGGAGCGATGAATCATGTTCTCCCTCAAACGTACCATTCTCGTCCTGTCGGCGATCGCGCTGTCCGCAACGGCGGTCCAGCTCGCGGCTCAGGAGCAGCAGCAACAGCAGCGTCCGCGCCGTCAGCGTCAGCAGGGCGAAAAC
>JAEEQO010000103.1 GCA_016285335.1 Victivallales bacterium
AGCGTTCCCGCCTGATTTGCGGTTCCGGCCATGAAACGCAAGACGAAAATCCCGGAAAATATCTGGAATATCATCTGCACGGCGGCGATCATCGCCGTCCTCATCATTGCCGCCTTCGCAATTTTCAAATAGAATCAGGCGGAACGATTGATTCCGTCAGCGGGCGGCGTTGAGCAGGGATTCGTTCAGGTTGCGGAGTGCCATGTATGCCCCGCCGAACGTTCTGATCTCGTCCTCGGACACCGAGCTCTCCATTTCCTGCCGGATCGCGGAAAGCAGTTCCTGGCTGTTGCTGATCCTGTCGACGAGGCGCCGGCGCTGTTCGTCGTTCATGTTTTCCACGATGCGGTCGGCGTTGGCGCTGATGCCGTTCAGGAGGTTCGCGGTACGTTCGGCGCCCGCCCGGATGCGTTCCTGTTCCTCCGGCGTGCCGTTGCGGTAACGGTCAAGCACGTCATAGGCGAAGTTCACTGCCTCCTCGCGTGTCGGCAGATTTCCCTGCATGGGGACGATGCGGTCGATCCCGGAACCGAAATCGTCGTTCTGAGCACGCTGCCGCTGCGGACGCTGCCGCGTCTGAACCTGGACCGGCTGCGGTTCCGGTTCCTCTGTTTTCTCCGGCTCCGCGGCTGGTGTTTCGACCGCCGCGGGTTCCGCCGGGACAGGCTTTTCCTTTCCTTTTCCAAGCATGGTGAGGCCGGCGACGACGAGGACGGCGGCGAGGACGAGGACGGCGAACAAAGCAACGTTCTTTCTGTTCATGTTCGGGATTCCTTTGAGGTTGCGGGAACCTCTGTGTGATTGTTTCCGGGTCGGATGCGGGGCGCAGAATGCAAAGCCGACTGGTTTAATATACTCTTGACAAGAGGAAAGTCAAATGCGGAAGCAAAAAAAAGGACAGTTGATTTCAGGCGGGAAATCCCTCATTCTTCTGCTGCCGGCTTTTTCTTTTCCGCAAGATACCGGATCGCGTCGCCGACTGTGTGAAATTCCACGGCATCCCCGTCCGGGATCCTGCAGCCGAATTCGTCTTCGAACGCCATGATCAGCTCTTCGATGTCGAGCGACGCGAGGTTCCGAAAAAGCGGCGTGTCGTCCGTGAGCCCGTCTTCGGCGATGCCCTGGTGATTCGCGACGATTCGCCGGACCCGTTCGGCGACAGTTGATTGATTCGAGGTCGTCTTCACTGTTCTATTCCTCCGCTGCCGTTTTGCCTGCGGAACGCTTGACGAACAGCATATATCCCACACAAAAGACCGTGCCGATTACGACGGAGTAGAGCATGACCGTCAGGAACAGCAACCCCAATCCGAGCGGGGCGTTGCCCAAAGACATCTCCTCCTCGAAAAACAGTATTCCGATGCAGTGAGCCGTGTCCGCGTAGACGGGATCCATGATCTTGCTCAGTCCGTTCGATGGACCGAGGCTCGACCACAAAAACAGGAGCCGCATCTGCGCCGCCATCGCGACGACGACGCAAAGACACCAGCACGACATTTCCCTGAAAAAACCGCTCTTCGGGGTAGACTGTCTCATGTTGCCTTGCCCTCCTCGGGATTTTTTTATAGGTCTTATCGGCCCTATAGGTCTTATTATCAGAAGGTTGGTCGGATCAGTCTTTCTTTTCCTTCGTTTCGGGCTTCGCTTCCTTGTCCTTGGCCGGGTCTTCGGGGATGAAGCCCTGCTGGAACATCCACTTCGCGCAGGCGTCCTGCCACATCTGCCACAGCGGCAACTTCGAACCGGTGAAGCCGTGGCCACCCTCGGTGAACTCGAGGTATTCGACCGGGACCTTGTGCGCCTTGAGCGCGTCCACGTACATGCGGCTGTTGTCGACCGGGACCATCTGGTCCTTCGCGGAGTGGCACACGAACGCCGGCGGGGTCTTGTCCGTGACCTGCTTTTCGTTGGAGAGCAGGTCGATGAGCTCCTGCGACGGATTGGGGCCGAGCAGGTTGCGTTTCGTGCCGCCCTCGGTCTTCGCGGTCAGCGTGATGACGGGGTAGATCAGGATCTGGAAATCGGGGCGCGAGGACATCTTTTCGATCGGGTCCTCGGACTTCGCGTCGCCGTCGTCGAAATGCGTCGCGATGGTGCTGGCGAGGTGGCCGCCCGCGGAGAATCCCATCACGCCGACCTTCTTCGGCTCCACGCCGCGCGACTTGCCCTCCGCGCGCACCGTGCGCAACGCGTGCGCCGCGTCCTGAAGCGGCAGCGGATGCCGGTTCGGGGCGATGCGGTAGGACAGCACCACGCCCGTCACGCCGAACTTGTTCAGCCATTTTGCCACGTCGTACCCTTCGTTTCCCTTCACGAGCATCCCGTAGCCGCCGCCGGGACAGATTACGACCACGGTCCCGTTCGGCTTCTCCGGCACGTACCAGCGGAGCGAGGTCTTTTCGGCGTTCGCGCCGCCCGTGCCGGGTTTCCACAGCGGGACGTCCGCGGGTTCGGCGGCCGAGGACACGGCGGAGAATGCCGAAAAAGCGAAGCAGAAGAGGGCGAGACCGAGCTTGCGGCGGGTGAAATGTCTGTTCATTGCGAAAGTCCTTTCCTTGAAACAGGTTTGATTTACGGTTTTATGCTATAAGATAGCATGGTTCCGGCGGTTTGCAAACGTTTTTTCGCGATTCCGGGACAAAAGAGTTATCTTTAACATCCTGAAAACGTTAAAAATTGGGTTAAAGCCGGAAAAACCTTCATTTTGCGCTTTCATGCGGTTGATTTTTCGCCGGAATAAAGCTATAGTAGGACGAAAGCACAATAACGGCAACTCATTTCAACAGGAAACCGTCCCATGAAACACTGGAAATCGCTCATGACCGCCCTCGCCGCAACCGTCACGCTGAACGCCGCATACGCCCTGCCGCCCAACTTCGAGGCGCGCCTCAAGGAGGCGAACTCGACCATCCGCGACAACGCCCCGGCGAAGATCTGGAGCGAGGCGTACCCCATCGGAAACGGACGGTTCGGCGCGATGGTGTTCGGCGGCGTGCGCGAGGAACGGCTCCAGCTGAACGACATCACGGTTTGGTCGGGCGGCAAGGACGACCCGTGGAAGAAGGACGCGTGGCAGCATCTGCCGGAGATCCGCGAGGCGATCAATCAGAAGGACTGGCGGAAGGCGGACAACCTGGTGAACCGCTACATGACCGAACGCGGCGGATATTTTCCGTCGTACCAGACGCTCGGCGACCTCAGGATCAAGTTCGACATCCCGGAAGACGCGAAGATCGAGGACTACAGCCGCAAGCTCGACCTGAAAACCGCCGTCGAAACCGTGTCGTTCAAGGCGGACGGCGTCATGTACACCCGCGAGTATTTCGCGAGCCACCCGGACCAGGTCATCGCCTGCCGCCTGTCGGCTTCGAAACCCGGTGCGCTTTCCTGCAAGATCACGCTCAACCGCGGCAAGGCGGCGAAGACTGTCACCGAGGAGAACGACGCGTTGCTGATGACCGGCAACACAGATTACGAGAATCGCAAGGGCAACTGCGACTACGCCGTCATGCTGAAAGTCGTCCGGGGGCAAACGGTCCTGGATCTGGACGCCCGCCCACGCCTACGCCCGCGTCCGAGCACGGACGTTTGGAATCTTGCGTTTGACAGCATCAACGCCAAGCTCTCCGCCGAAGGGGACACGATCGCGGTCACGGGTGCAACGTCGTTCACGGTGTACCTCGCTGCGCACACCAGCTACAAGTGCGACTGGGACGCGAACTACCGGAACACCGACGACCTCGTCGCGGTCGTCCGCGAGCGCATAGGAAAAACCGCGCCCAAGAGGGCGAAGGTGAAGTCTCCCGCCAAGTCGAGCGTCTCAATCATAATAGACCGCTTCGATGATTTTTTGCAGCGCCACACCGAAGACTACAAGAGGTTCTTCGACCGCGTCAAGTTCGACTTCAGGAATCCGGTCGAAGGGAAATCCGATGAAGAACTCGAGAAGTTCCTGAACCTCACGACCGTGGAACGCCTGAAGCGCTTCAAGGACCACCCGGAGGACACCGCGTTCGCCGCGCTCTTCGCGCAGTTCGGGCGCTACCTCATGATCGCGTCCAGCCGCGAGGACAACCCCCTGCCGTCGAACTCGCAGGGCATCTGGGGCGACGGCTACGACCTGCCGTGGAAATGCGACTACAAGAGCAACATCAACTACCAGATGAACTACTGGCCCGTGAACACCGCCAACCTCTCCGAGTGCATGACCCCCGCCGTGAACCTGAACCTCTCGCTCATCCCGTCCGGCCGCATTACCGCAAAGGAGTATTTCAACGCGCCCGGCTGGACCTGCGCCTACACGACCAACGCCTGGGGCTGGACCGCGCCCGGCGGCAGCCTGCCGTGGGGGCCGTTCTTCAGCGCGGGCGGCTGGTTCTGCCAGATGATGTTCGACCACTACGCGTTCAACGGCGACAAGGCGTACCTCGAAAAAATCTACCCCGCCATGAAGGACAACTGCCGCTTCTTCCTCTCCGCGCTCGTGGAGGGGCCGGACGGCAAGCTCTCCATGAACCCGTCGAGCTCGCCGGAGAACAGTTTCCGCGACGGCAATAACGGCGGCAGCGTGGCGTGGGGCGGCGAGATGGAGTCCGCGATCGTTCGCGAAGTCTTCCGCGACACGCTCTTCGCCGCGAAGGTCCTCGGCGACAAGGACGAGGAGTTCCTGAAGCAGCTGAAAGCGGCAAATGAGAAGATACGGCCCATTGCCATCGGGCGTTACGGACAGATCCAGGAATGGGGTCCGGACGTCGACAATCCGAACGACCAGCACCGCCACATCTCCCAACTTTTCGCCCTCATGCCCGGCTCGCAGATCGACGCGAACACGAATAAGCGGGACGCCGACGGCGCGCGCGTGGTGCTGAACCACCGCGGCGACGAGGGGACCGGCTGGTCGAAGGCGTGGAAGATCAACCTCTGGGCGCGCCTGCTCGACGGCGACCGCGCCTACAAGCTCATCCGTGAACAGCTCACGTACGTCAGTCAGGAATCGGTCGTGATGGGCGGCGGCGGGGTCTACGGCAGCCTGCTCGACGCGCATCCGCCGTTCCAGATCGACGGCAACTTCGGCGCGCTCTCCGGTCTCGTCGAAATGCTCCTCCAGAGCCACATGTACGAGGAACGCGGCGCCGAACGCATCTACACGCTGGACATCCTGCCCGCGCTGCCGTGGGCGGAAGCATTGCAGCCTACAGAGAAGATCGAGAGCAAGTTCCATATCGACAGAATAAGGGTGCCCGGCGGGTTCGATTCCGGTTCCGTGAAGGGACTCAAGGCGCGCGGCGGGTTCGTGGTCGATATCGCATGGCACGGCACCGGCGGATTCAAGGAGGCGACCGTCACCTGCACGCACGACACGCCCGGATTCCGCGTCCGCATCAAAAACGGCGAAGTCAGGGATTATCTTCCCGCAGGCGGGTACAAGGCCGGACAGACCATCACGATCACCCCGTAAATTCCACCGCTTTCCCCAAAAAACTCTTCTCTCCGGCCGCGAAACGGTTTCCCGCCGTTCGCAGCCGGAGTTTTTTGCGCTCACCCTCACGTGTGTGCGCATCCGCGCGAAAAACCCGAAAACCGCTTGAAATCCCGACCTTTATGATGTATATTAAATAATCAATTTTTTTGACAACATAAACAATGGCACAACCGGGAAAGGATCCCCAAACCATGTTCAACATGAAGAAAATCATCATCTCGCTCCTCGTTATCGCCGCGATCGGCATGACCTGGTATCTCATCAAGACCTACAAGGAAGAGGCGATCTACAAGAATCCTGCGTTCGCCTCCGGCAACGGCCGCCTCGAAGCGACCGAGATCAACATCGCCGCCAAGCTCGCGGGCAAGATCGAACAGCTCCTGGTCGACGAAGGCGACTACGTGAAGGGCGGCCAGACGCTCGTCCAGATGCAGACCAACACGCTCAAGGCCGAACTCGAACAGGCGAACGCCACGATCAAGGTGAAGGAAGCCGAGCTTGAACAGGCGAAGGCGCAGCTCCAGGTCGAGGAAGCCTCGCTCGCCGCCGCGAACGCCTCGCTCGCTTCCGCGAAGTCCGCGCTCGCCGCGAAGACCAGCACGTACAACAACGCGAAGAGCCGTTACGAACGTTCGAAAGAGCTGATGGAAAAGGACGTCACGTCCCGCCAGACCTTCGAAAACGACGAGGCCATGTTCCAGTCCGCGGCCGCCGACGTCGACGCCGCCAAGGCCGACATCCAAAGCGTCGAAGCCGCGATCAAGAGCGTCGAAGCCACGATCGCGTCCGACAAGGCCGCCATCGTGAAGGCCGAAGCCTCCATCGCCGCGGCGAAGGCCGACGCCGACCGCGTCCAGGCCGACATCGACGACAGCACACTCACCGCGCCGCTCGACGGCCGCATCCAGTACCGCATCGCCGAAGTCGGCGAAGTCCTCAGCTCCGGCGGCCGCGTGCTGAACCTGGTCGACCTCACCGACGTCTACCTGACCTTCTTCGTCCCCGAAGAGACCGCCGGCAAGATCGCCCTCGGCGCGGACGCCCGCATCGTGGTCGACGCCATGGACGACATCGCGATCCCCGCCTCCATCTCCTACGTCGCCAGCGTGGCGCAGTTCACGCCGAAGTCCGTCGAGACCCGCGTGGAACGCGAAAAGCTCATGTTCCGCGTGAAGGCGAAGATCGACCCCGCCCTCCTCAAACAGTATGTCGAATACGTCAAGACCGGTATCCCGGGCGTCGCCTGGGTCCGCCTCGACGACAACGAGCCCTGGCCGGATTTCCTCAAAACCCCGAAGGAGAAGGGCACCCCCATTTCCGCCGAAAAAACCGCTGACAAACCCGCCGAGACGAACGAAACGGCCGCAAAATGAGCAATTCACCCTCCCATGAGGGCGTGAACATCGAACCAGTCGTCAGTTTTCGGAACCTGGCCCTGAAATACGGCAAGACCCTGGCGCTGGACCATGTCACGCTCGATATCCCCGCGCGCAAGCTGATCGGCATGATCGGCCCCGACGGCGTGGGCAAATCAACGCTGCTGTCCCTCGTGACCGGGTCGCACGCCATGCAGGAAGGCGATCTGCGCGTCCTGGGCGGCGACATGCGCGACAAGGCCCACCGGAACAAGGTCTGCCCGAAGATCGCGTACATGCCGCAGGGCCTCGGCAAAAACCTGTATTTCACGCTCACGGTCGAGGAAAACCTCCAGTTCTTCGCGCGTCTTTTCGGCCACAACGCCGCCGAGCGCCGCCGCAGGATCGACCGCCTGACCAAAAGCACCGGCCTCTATCCCTTCCTCAACCGTCCGGCGGGCAAGCTCTCCGGCGGCATGAAGCAGAAGCTCGGACTCTGCTGCTCGCTGATCCACGACCCCGACCTGCTCGTGCTCGACGAACCGACCACCGGCGTCGACCCGCTCGCACGCCGCCAGTTCTGGGACCTGGTCGACTCCATCCGCGAAGCGCAGGAAAACATGAGCGTGATCGTGGCGACCGCGTACATGGACGAGGCGCAGCGGTTCGACTGGCTGATCGCCATGAACGACGGCAAGATCCTCGACACCGGCACGCCCGCCGAGCTGATGACGAAGACCGGCAAGGACAACCTCGACGCCGCGTTCATCGAGCTGCTGCCGGAAGAACAGCGTTCCGGCCACAAGGAGCTGGTCGTGCCTCCGCTCGAAGTCAGCGAGGGCGACGGCTACTCCATCGAGGCCGAGGGCCTGACCAAACGCTTCGGCACGTTCACCGCCGTCGACCACGTCAGTTTCCGCATCCGCAAGGGCGAAATCTTCGGCTTCCTCGGCTCCAACGGCTGCGGCAAGACCACCACCATGCGCATGCTGACCGGACTTCTGCCCGCCACCGAGGGCGTCGCGAAGCTCTTCGGCAGCCCCATCAACGGCGGCTCGCTCGAAATCCGCAAGAAGCTCGGCTACATGACGCAGCTCTTCTCGCTCTACGGCGACCTGACCGTGCGCCAGAACCTCGTGCTCTATGCCCACCTGTACCAAATCCCCGAAGAAGAGATACCCGGACGCGTCGACGCCCTGCTCGAACGGTTCCAGCTGAAGGAGATCGAGGAGACGCTTCCGAAAGACCTCCCGCTCGGCCTGAAGCAGCGCCTCTCGCTCGCCGCCGCGGTCATCCACAATCCCCAGATCGTAATCCTGGACGAACCGACCTCCGGCGTCGACCCCGTCGCCCGCGACCTCTTCTGGGAGCTCATCATCGAGCTGTCGAGGAAAGACAAGGTCACGATCTTCATCACGACCCACTTCATGAACGAGGCCGCGCGCTGCGACCGCATCTCCCTGATGCACTGCGGGCGTTCCCTCGTCTGCGACACGCCGGCGAACATCGTGGAACAGCGGAAGGCCGCCACGCTCGAAGAAGCGTTCATCGGCTGCCTGGAGGACGCCGACCCGGAATCCAACAAGGCCGCTTCGGAATCCTGTCTGCAGAACGAAACGACCGCAGAGGAGGAGGAAACTCCGAAGAAGAAGGAGGGCTTCCTCGGCTGGCTCAACTCCAAGTTCAGCTTCCAGCGCTGGTACACCTGCTACTGGCGCGAACAGCTCGAACTCATGCGCGACCCGATCCGCGCCACGCTCGCGCTCTTCGGCGCGCTGATCCTGATGGTCGTCATCGGGTACGGCATCAACATGGACGTGGAGAACCTGTCGTACGCCATCCTCGACAACGACCAGTCCGAAAAAAGCACGAACTACGGGCTGAACCTCTCCGGGTCGCGGTACTTCGACCAGCATGCGAAAGTGAAAGACCATGCGGACCTCGACAGGCGCATGGCGAACGGCGAACTCAGCGTCGTGGTCGAGTTCCCGCCCAAGTTCGGCAAGGACGTCGATGACGGCAATTCGCCCGAGGTCGCCTTCTGGATCGACGGCGCAAACCCGACCCGTGCGTCAACCATCAACGGCTATGTGTCGATGGTTCACAGCGACTGGCTGAACACCCTCGCGCAACGTTCGCCCAACGGTTCGGGCATGAACAAGATTTCCGTCCAGACGCGTTACCGGTACAATCCGGATGTGGCGAGCCTGCCTGCCATGGTCCCCGCGACCATCCCGATCCTGCTGATGATGATTCCCGCCATCCTGGCGGCGCTGTCCGTCGTCCGCGAGAAGGAGATGGGCTCCATCACCAACCTGTACGTGACGCCGCTTACCCGGATGGAGTTCCTGCTCGGCAAGCAGTTCCCGTACCTGATCTTCTCCATGGTCAGCGCGTTCCTGCTGATCGTGATGGCAGTTACAATCTTCGATGTCCCGATCAAGGGCAGCTTCCTTACGCTGATCGTCTCGCTGCTCATTTACTGCGTGGTCTCCACGGGCTTCGGCCTGCTGGCGTCCTCCGTGACGCGCAGCCAGATCGCCGTGATCTTCCTGACCATGCTCGGCACGATGCTTCCCGCGGTCCAGCTTTGCGGCCTGACCAACCCGGTCGAAACGCAGAAGGGCGCCGCGCTTCTGATCGGCAAGATCTACCCCACCACGCACATGCTTCTGATCAGCCGCGGCGTCTTCAACAAGGCGCTCGGCTTCGCGGATCTGCACCATGAATTCATGATCCTGGTGATCACGGTCCCGATCATTATCGGCCTCGGCGTGCTCTGCCTGAAGAAACAGGAGTCCTGACCATGATGCAAGCGATCAAAAACATCTTTCAGCTCGGGAAGAAGGAGATCCTCAGCCTCTGCCGCGACTGGCTCCTCATGGCGCTGATCGTCTACTCCTTCACCGCCGCCGTCATCGTCGCATACAACGCCTCGACGGACTTCGCGGACGCCGCCATCGCGGTCGTCGACGAGGACCAGTCCCAGCTCTCCCAGCACGTCATCGACGCGTTCCAGCCTCCGCTCTTCCT
>JAEEQO010000104.1 GCA_016285335.1 Victivallales bacterium
CGAGGCGATGAAGGCGAAACTCCGGTTCAACAACGTGAAGCCGGCGAACGCCCTGCTGCTGAATTACGACGCCCGCATCATGTGGACGCCGTCCATGCACTCCGCCACGTGGGAGCTCGCGTCGTCGTTCTTCCCGAGCCTCATTTTCGGGCGGACGCTTCAGTTCGGCCTGTTCCGGTTCCTGTTCGGCCTTCTGCCGGTCACGCTCGCGCTGTACGCCGTGCTGATGCTCGGGCTGACGCTGTTCCGCATCCCACGGGGCGAGTTCATGAAGACGCTGTCGCGGACATTTTTCCCGAACGTCTTCACGATCGGGTTCATCGTCGGGTTCATCTACATCGTTCGCTACCACGAGTTCGTGATCCTGTTTTTGTGCGTCTCTCTGCCGATGCTCGTACACAGTTATCTGCGGGCGTTCCGCCATGCCCCGTGGAAGGTCGACCCGCGCGAGGCATGCACGGTCCTGTTCGCCCGGCCGCGCCTGCTCAAATTCATGCGCGGCACCCTGATCGCGGCGTTTTCGTTCTGTCTCTTCTGGGAGACGGTGGCGTCCATCGTGACGACCCGCCGGTACACGGGCGACGTGGCGTTCCGGGAGACTGCCATGCTGATCATGTGGTTCCGCCAGCACAGGGACGCGGTCGCGGGCAAGGGCGTGGCGGCGAACTTCACGGTCGGGCCGATGCTGAAGGCGTACGCGGGGACCGGGCTGGTCATGAATCCGCAGTTCGGCATGAAGCGCATCCGCGACGCCACGGAAAAATACCTGAACGCGATGTTCCACGGCTCCGAGCTCGACCTGGCGAAATACTGCGCCGAATACGGCGCGGACTATGTGGTCTACAACAAGGGCTCGGTCTTCTCCTACACCCCATACTCGAACCGCTACATCGCCGGCGCGAACGAGATCAGGACGGATTCCATCGTGAACCGGATGATCTCCGACCCGGACACCCTGAACTGGTTCTACCGGCTGGACGTCCCGCGCGGGCTCGACAACATCAACCGCGTCTACACGGTCTTCAAGGTGATCACGCCGGAGGCGAAGCGCGAGGCATACCGCATGTGGGAACTCGGGCGCAACGAAATGGCGATGGGCAGGAAGGAAGAAGCCGCCGAATTCGCGAAGAAGGCCGTTGAGCTGGACCCGGTCGCCGACGGCCCGAAACTCCTGTACCAGCAGGCGCGCGGATGTCTGCCGCGCGTCACGCTGTCCGGCGTGGTGGACGCGAAATAGGAGGACAAGTCCTCCACTGAAACAGTGCGCGGCTCCGCTCGCGCACACTGCAAGCAGTGGCTCCGTAGTGTCCGGCTTCGCTCGGACACGGAGGGAAACCGGGGATTACTGCAGCTGTCCGCCGTTCACTTTGAACGGAAACGGGCGGCGATGAACGACGCCGCGAACATCGCGCATGAGAGCAGCACGATCGCCGCGCCCGCGGGGACGCCCGCCCACTGCTGCGCCGAGATCAGCAGTCCGCCCGCGCAGCTCACATAGCTGAAGAGCAGCGACAGGAAGAACAGCTGGCGCGAGTTCCGCGCGAAATTCCGAGCCGTGGCCGCCGGGACGATCAGGACCGCCGTCACCAGCAGCACGCCCACCGCACGCACGCACAGGATCACCACCAGCGACAGCAGCGCCGCGAACAGATACTGGTACACCGCCACCTTGATCCGGTGCACCCCGGCGATCTGTTCGTTCACGGAGATGTGGAGCATGCGGTTCCACGCGAAGAACTGGAACGCCAGGAACGCGGCGAGCAGGACCGCCAGCAGCGCGATCTCGTTGTCGCCGATGGTCAGGATATCGCCGTACAGGAACATGTTGATGCCGCGCGATGCCTCGCGGTTCCGGCTCACGATGGCAAGCCCGAACGCCACCACGGCGGAAAAGATGATGCCGATCACCGTGTCCGTGGAAAGGCGGCTGCCGCGCCGCAGATACATGATGAGCAGGCCGATCGCCAGCGCGAGCGCGGGCATGGAGAATTCGACCGGCATGGAGAAAATCAGGCCGACGGCGACGCCGGCGAACGCCGAGTGGCCGATGGCGTCGGAGAAGAACGACATGCGGGAGTTCACGACCTGCACGCCGGAGAGCGCGGCAAGCGGCGCGATCAGGAGGAGTCCGAGCATCGCCCGGCGCATGAATTCCGGCTCCATGCACTCCAGCGGGAAGAGTTTCGCGACCAAGCCGGAAACGGAAAGGATGATCTCATTCAGCATGGCCGGCCTCCGTTCCGTGTTCGTGCGCATGGTCGTGTCCGCAGGCGCAACCGTGCGCGTGGTCCGTGCCGTCCACGTGGCAATGGTCGTGCAGGTGCAGGTGTTCGTTGCGGAGCGGACAGTTTTCGGGGCACTCGCGCACATCCTGCGGGATGCCGTGGATGTCGGGGAGTCCGAGGTGCAGGCCGAACGTGGCGGACAGCACCTGATGGGTCAGCGCCACGCGCGGCTCGCCCTCGCCGAAGACCTTGTGGTTCAGGCAGATCACGTGGTCCGCGTGGGCGGTCACGGTCGCCAGGTCGTGGCTGATCATGATCTGCGTGAAGCCGCGTTTTTCGCGGACGCGCCGCAGGAGTTCGCAGCAGATCTGGCCGCCCTTGAAGTCCACGCCGGACGTCGGTTCGTCCAGGATCAGGATGTCCGGCTCCTGAAGCAGCGCCTGCGCCAGCAGCACGCGCTGAATCTCGCCGCCGGAGAGCGCGCCGAACGCATGGTCGGCAAGACGCGTGCATTCGACCTCCTCCAGATACTGCATGATGCGGTTCACGTGGCGTTTGCTGTGGCCGAGGAAGAGCGGCATGCGCTGAAGCCCGGAGAGCAGGTAGTCCATGACCGTCATCGGGATGTCGCGGTCGAACACCAGCCGCTGCGGCACGAATCCGAACCGCGGACGCCGTCCCGCCTCGTCCAGCCCGGGGAACAGAATCTTTCCGGTGTGGCGGATCTGGCCGAGGACGGCGAGCGTGAGCGTGGTCTTGCCCGCGCCGTTCGGCCCGACGATGGCCGTGAACTTGCCGCGCGGGACATGGGCGCAGACATCGTCCAGGATGCGGTTTTCGCCCAGGACGAGCCCGACGTGTTCGAAACGGACCGCGTCGGCGGATGTTTCCGCGGGGGAGGTCATTCGGCGAGCGCCTTTTTCATGATTTCGAGGTTGCGGCCCATGACGTCGATATAATATCCGGCGGGCGGGTCGGCCGGGCCGGACGCCACCGGGTCGATCTTCACGACGGTCGCCCCGATCTCTTTGCCGATGAGCCTGGCGAGTTCGTCCGGATACTGCGGCTCGGTGAAGATGACCTTCACGCCGTGTTCCTTGAATTCCTTCCTCATTTTCGTGATCTCCGCGGGCGAGGGGGGCGTTTCGGGATCGGCGAAGACCGCCATAGGCGTTTCGAACCCGCAGTCGTGCAGGAGATAGTCGAAGACGTTGTGCTGGGCGGCGACGTGTTTGTCCGCGTACGGGGCAAGCTGCGCCTTGAACTCATCGCCGAGGATCTGAAGGCGTTTGTCGAGCCTGGCGGCGTTCTCGCGGTATTTTGTGGCGTGGAGCGGATCTTTTTCGGCGAGCGCCTCCGTGATCGTCGCGACGATCTTCCGCGCCTCGTACGGACTCGCGAAGAAATGGCCGTTCTCGCCGTCGTGATGGTGATGGCCTTCGGCCTCGTGGTCGTCGTGGTCTTCCTCGCCTTCGTGTTCGTCGTCATCATCGTCTCCGATCACTTCGATTCCGGCGCCGGTGTCGACCTCGATGATGCCCTTGTGGGCGGCCATGGCCGCCTTGCAGATGTGTTCGTCGAGGCCCGCGCCGTTTTTGAACAGCAGGACCGGCTTGCGGATGCGGGAAAGCTTCAGGAGGTCGTTCGTGGTCAGCGCGTAGTCGTGCGGGCATCCGGCTTCCGGCGGGATCAGCAGCAGCACATCGCGTCCGGTCCCGTCCGCGATTTCGCGGGTGAAGAGCCAGATCGGATACGTGGTGGCGGCGACTTCGCAGCCGGAGATCTGATCAACAGTCTCCACGGCAGTCCGGATCTTTCCGGGCAGGGTGTAGAGGACGGCGCAGAGCGCGATGAGTGCGAGCAGGAATGCCGCGGTGAAATACTTCATATCAAAACACCTTTTGGTTTGCCGGTTTCAAATAATAAAAATACCGGCGACCTATTACTATACACAAAAATGAAAAAAAAGCAAGCCGCCCGGGGAAAAATCCGTGTTTTGCACCGGATTCCGGGAGGCGGTTTTGAGGCAGAAATAGACTTCACGCGGCGGGCGTGGCGACGATGTCATCCGCCGCGTTCCCGTCTTTCTTCGGGAGCAGGATTTCGCGGACCTTCTCCAGTTTTTCCTTGCCGAACTCGTCGTCCGGGACGATGACCAGCAGATGCTTGCACTGTTCCTCCGCCTGCAGGTATCTCCGGTCCGCCATGCTCTTTTCGATGACGTGCTTCATGCAGTCCGCCCAGAGCTCGACGATGTCCTCGCGATAATTCACGGCTCGACGCGGGAATTTGAGGGCATCGACAGCATCCTGATAACGTTCCGCCTCGGACAGGCGTTTGGCGTAGATGAACGCGGGGAGCATGGACTTCTTTTCCATGTCGAACGCTTCCTTCGCGGCGTTCAGCGCCAGCGCGGTTTCTCCTTTGGCCTTGTAGATTTCGGAGAGGTTCACGAAGATCAGCGAAGGTTCCGAGTATGTCTTCTGGATCGTTTTGTATTTCGCCACGGCTTCGTCCAGCATATCCGCTTCACACAAACGGTTCGCCGCATAGAACGTGAACTCCGGAATATCGTTCGGCGATGCGGCAAGCAGCTTCAGCGCCTCCTGCTTTTTCGCCTCGTCGTCCTCCAGCATCAGGGCCGCCGCGCGGAAGAATGCCGCATAGGGCTTCAGGTTGTCTTTTTCGACATTTTCGAGTTTGTCCGCCATGGTCGTCAGGTTTGCTGACCGGCTGTGCTCGCAGCAGAAATCGAAATATTCGGCCAGCAGGTTCAGGTCGAACTCGGACTGTTCCACCAAACGGCGGAAAACTTCCTCCGCTTCGTCGTGACGTTCCAGCTGATCCAGCGCGAGCATGTACAGGAAAACCAGTTTGCCGTCGCCGGGCGTGTTCTCAAGGGCCTGTGCGATGATGGGCAGAGCCTGTTCCGCCTTGCCGTCGAAGATCAGGAATTCCGCCGTGATCTGATTCAGGATGAGGTCGTCGGGGAATTGTTCGATCGCCGCCAGCAGATCGGCTTCTTTCGCCAGCCCCTTTTTGTACTGGTCGTAGAGGATGATGGCCGTAACAAGCCTGTTGCCCTGGATATAATTCGCCAAAGCCTTTGCAAGAGACGCCATTCGCGCGGGATCCTTCTGGTTTTCCGGTTTCTGCATCTGGTCGGCGAGATAGTCCAGACAAATCAGAAGCGCACGTTGGTGCATATCATGGAACGGCGGGTTGGCGAAGATCTCCCCCGTGACGATCAGAATCTCGTTGAACGAATCCTGTTCCATCGCCACGCGCAGACGGATGAACCGGGAAAGCGGAGAGGAGATGAGCTTGCCTGATTTTCGCATGTTGGCGGCGAGGCCCGCGGAATCGTCTTCCAGATATGCGATCAGAGCGTCGCAATAACCTGCCAGAAGCGCCAGGGTCCCGGTTTTTTTCCGGAGATCCTGTGCTGCAGCTTTCAGTTCATCGAGCTTATCCGTGAAAACGCAGCTCTCGATATATAGCAGATACAGGTCGATATTGTCGATTTTCTTCAGGTACGGTTTCGCCGTGTCGACCACATCGGAAAAACGGCAATTTGAAAAATAGAAATCCGCCAGGAGCGGTGTTCCCGCAAAATAATTGGTTTCCATCAGCTGTTTCAGCAGTTTTTCCACCTCTTCCGCATTTTCCGCGTTGCTCCAGGGGATGCGCCTCATGGCGGTATAAAGGGCTTCGAACCGCACCACGGGATCTTCGGATTTCATCATCCTGTTCAGAAAATCGTCGCGTTCCCCTTTGGACAGCGAATCGTAGTTGGCCATAAATTCCGCCATTTGTCCCAGGTCACTCTGCCGGAACGTTTCGGGATCGGCTTCCACGGCTTTCTTGTAAGCTTCTTCCCCGTCCTTCGGATAACCGGAACGGAAGGAGGAGATCACATACAGATACAGTTCGCGTCCGGTGAGCGTTTCGCCGACTTTGACCTTGCGTCCCAGAATGCCGTGCAGGGTGCCGTAGCTTGCGGATTCTGCCGCGCTGGTCAGCATGTTTTCGTGGTATTCCGCGTTCAGCGGGTTCAGGGAGCTGGCCATCTGCCACATCTGCGTCTCAAGTCCCGTGTTGCCGAATTTGCGATAAATATTCGCCAGTGCGACGCACTCCGGCTCACTGTTCTGGTCTTTGTCAATGTATTGCCGAAGAAGGCGTTCCGCCTTTTCGTAATCCCCTTTTTCGTAAGCGGTCATGGCTTCATGGCGCTGGTGCGACCGGTGAAGCGTCTTTGCCCCGAAATAACCAAGCGCCAGCAGACTGGCCAGAAGAATGATGCCCAAAATGATGATCGCGACCACTTTCCGTAGTGCAACCGGTCTTTTGTTCTCTTTTGCGGCCTGGCGGTCTGCTTTCTGTTCCATCTTGTTTCCCGTTGTTTCTCTGCTTTTGGGTTCCGAAATGACAAAAGTGCGATGTCCTGCCCGGGGCAAGGCGGACATCGTCCTGCGTTTTCAAAAAAATGACCGTTCGTCCTTTCCGGGGAACAGCCGGCATTCTGTTGCTCAAAATTGAAATATCCGCACCGGAAAAGGCTTCCGGGGCGGAGAGATATGTTCAAATCGTCAGGCCTTGACCTGCTTGCGGTTGCGGTACATCACAAATGCGCCGCCGAATGCGAGGGCGATGAGGAGCGTGGTGACCGGAGCCGGGAGCGGCTGACCCTGTTGGGGCAGGGGATCGGACGGCGTGTAAGTCGTATTCAGACTCACGATGAACATGGCGCCGTTGTTGGCGTACAGATTGGAGCCGCCGTAATAGAGGACGCCGGTATCGCCGAGGAAGTAGAACTGGTTGCCGGGGTCGTTGGGGGTGTTTTGAATGGTCGGGACTTCCTGCTGAGCGGAGCTGCCCTGCGTTCCGATCAGACCGATTTCCTTGACTTTGTCGTCGAACGTGAAGGAGAACTGATAAACCTCGTGGGAATCGGCGAAATGCTCGATCGCCTTGATCTCATCCGCGCTCAGACCGGAAAGGAGCGTCGAGTAGTCGGGATTATCGACCTTGGTGCCGGACTGGAACAGCAGTTTTTCTTCCAGAGAAGACACGTCGTTGGACGTGTAGCCGCCGGCGTAATAGCTCCAGCCGTTTGCGCCGCCGCCATGGCCGTTCATCCGGATCCTCGTGACGTTCAGCGTGCTGGTCGCTTTGTAGCCTTCCTGCTGGACGACGTCCAGAGCGTAGCTGTCAAAGGAAACCAGGTCGAACGGCGCGACAAAATCGTCGTTGTTCTTTTTCTGCTGTCCGGGAGCATTCGGATTCTGTGCGAATGCGGTGCCGACGAAGAAGAAAAGGATGACGGAAAGAAGGAGATTGTGGAGTTTCATGGTAGTTTGTCTTTCTTTTGCTTGGTCCGGCGTTTTTTGCCGGGGCTTCCGGTTTCGTTTTGAGTTTGTTGTAAGATTGACCGGAAGCGATTCGGGGACTTTTCATGTTCATTTGGAAAAGCGTCCGCGGCGTCCCGTGACCGCGTTGCGCAGGATTCCGGCATCCGTCGTTGACTTGTAACGATGCCGGATGCCGCCTCATTCCCTCTGGCAGAATAAATCCGGTCCAGGGGAGATCGTGTGAATCGTTTCAGGCGGATACAAATACGAAATGTTCATGCGGAGCAGACGCACTGCAAGCTGAAGCGTCTCGACCGCATGGTTTTCATCGCTGCGGGAAATGGAACGGGCGGCGCGGACCTTGCGGGCAAGTCCGAACGCGGCGCCGAGCAGAAGCGTGATCAGGACGCCGGGGAGCGGCTGACCGTGAACGGTATTGATGCCGAGTTCGCGGTGCAGGAATTCCGACGCGG
This sequence comes from Victivallales bacterium, assembly GCA_016285335.1. Next base: position 8,053 of record JAEEQO010000104.1, read on the forward strand.
CGGACTTGATGGAATGAGTGAACAGGAAGATGGAAACGGCGTCGTCCGAGGCGGATTCCACCTCAACGGCTTCTTCGGACACGGCGAACGAGCCTGCCGCGGACGCGTCGAACGCGTCGATGGCGGCGCACTCGAGGCGGAGGCCGGCCGCCAGCAGGACGAAAGCCAGGATTGTCAGAAGACGTTTCATAACAACGCATCGTTCCTTTGTTTTTGAAAATGGTTTGACAATTACTATACGTTCGAAAGATCCTTTTTTCAAGCTTTTTTCATAACATTTTTAGATTTTTCTTCGTTAGAAACTTATGTTTTTTGAGAGAAAGATGATTTTCGAGCACCGGATGTAAAAGAAAAGCGGACTTTTTCCGCACACGTATGTTCCCGGACACGAAAAGGACCGTACGAAAACGGATTCCGCCGGACTTGTTCCAACTGCCCTTGCCGTGTCCGCTCCGTCCGGCGAGCTTGCCGAGCAGGCAAATCCGGTACGGATCGGGAAAACGAACAATTCTGAAGCGGTCCCGGATGAACGTGGGGGCACCTCTATTCATTGGTTTTCGGCGGCTTTTCGCATCCGGGCAAATCCCAATTGGTAAGATTTCCGGTGGTTGCCTTCAGGCAGCCGCGCTCAAATCTTCCTGCATTGTCCTGTTTGCCCGTCTGCCGAAAAAACATCCGATCGAATGAATGGAGATACCCGTGAGGATACCGCCTGCACTGACGCGATTATATTCCGGGACGCCCTCGGATTTCCGGCCGGCGGGGGACGATCGGTTTTCGCCGGCGGCACGAACGGCATTTTTATCATCGGAGCGGTTTTTTCGGCAATGTTACACAATTTAACTAAAAAAACACGTCCATGCGGTTGAAAAATAAAAAACAGCGTGTAAAGTATTTGGATAAAATATGCGCATAACCTCAACCCCTATAGAATCAGGAATGGAGCGAATGAACCCAGTCGTCATCACAGGCCGCGGCCTTATCACCCCGATCGGAATGAGCCTGTCCGAAAACCTGGAGGCCCTGAAAACCGGAAGAAGCGGCATCAAGCTGGTCCCTTATTGGCACGAACTCGAACTGGATTCGCAGATCGCCGGCACGGTGAACCTGGAAGGCTTCGAATGCCCCGCGTATGACCGGAAACAGCTCCGTTTCATGCCGCAGAGCGCGCGCATGGCGGTGGCGGCGGCGTACGAAGCCATCACCGAGGCCGGCTACACCATGGAGACGCTTCCCGGCTCCAAAATGGCAGTGATCACCGGCTGCGGCGGCAGCAGCTACTCCGAGTATTTCAACTCCATTGAGACCTACCACCGGACGCATTCGGTACGCAGGATCTCCCCGTTCAGCATCCCGCGCATCATGCCGTCGTCCGCGGTGGCGAACCTGTCGCTGGTCTACAAGATCGGCGGCGAAAGCTACGACGTGAGCTGCGCCTGCACCAGCGGCGCGGTGGCGCTGATCCAGGCGTTCCGCCTGATCCAGTCCGGCGCATACGACATCGTGATGGCGGGCGGCTGCGAGGAACTTTGCTGGCAGCAGGCAATCGGGTTCGGCGCGATGCACGCGCTGTCGCACAACTTCAACGAAGAGCCGGAGAAAGCCAGCCGTCCGTTCGACAAACAGCGCACCGGATTCGTGCTTTCCGAGGCCGCCGGCATCGTGATCCTGGAAAGCGAAGCCCACGCGAAGGCGCGCGGCGCGAAAGTCTACGGCCGGATCAGCGGTTTCGCGTGCAACAGCAACGCCTGCGACATG
>JAEEQO010000105.1 GCA_016285335.1 Victivallales bacterium
CTGGTGATGGCCGCACTCATCGCGGAGGCCCGCCGCCGCAGGGAAGAAGAAGTCTATTCGATCGACGCATCGCTTTGTTTCTGCTGCGGCAAATGCTACGCCGCATGCCCGCTGGAACGCAAGGAGAAACACCATGAAAAATGACGAAATACGCCGGACGCTCCGGTTTCTGCAATGGACCGCCCTGACCTTCATCCTCGTGCTCGGGGTGCTGCTGACATACGACATGGTCCGAAGCCGCGCCCCGCTGAAACAGGCGCAGGACGAACTCGCCGCCCTGAAACAGCAGGACCTGGCGGACGCGGAACTTGCGAAGACCGTGCGCGACCTGGATTATCTGTACCGTGCGACCTATTTCCAGACGACGGACAAACAGCGCCGCGGCGTGCTCCTGCTCGGCATCGCGTTCTTCGTGCTGTGCGGCCTCTTCGGCGCGGAAATGTTCTGGTTCGCCCCGAAACTGAAAGTCCCGCGCGGCGCAGCGTCCGTACCGGAAAAGGAACGCCGCCAGCTGCTCATCTTCGCGTCCTGCGGGATCGTGGTGCTGGCCGTCGCGCTCATCGTCCTGCGCGCCGTGCTCGTCCCGGCGGAGAAGAAACCCGTTCAGGCCGCCTCGGGAGACGCCGGAACGCAATCACAGCCCGGCGAGGTAAAACCGATTCAGACCGAAACCATCGACCTTCTTGCCGCGCTTGAGGCGGAAAAGACGCAGTGGCCGCAGTTCCGCGGCTCCACGCTGCCGAACTCGAACGCACTCCCAGAGAAATGGGATTTCCAGCAGAAATGGACCAGCCCGATCGCGCTCCCCGGCAACAATTCGCCGGTCGTGTGGGACGACCTCGTGTTCGTCTCCGGCAGCGACGGCAAGACCGGTGCGGTCTTCTGCTATGACGCCAACTCCGGCGGGCTCAAATGGAAGGCGGAGACGCCCCCGGCGACAACGAAACCCGAGGTCACCGAGGACACCGGTTACGCCGCGCCGACCATGTGCGCGGATTCGAAGCGCGTCTATGCGGTCTTCGCCACGGGCGAGGTGCTCTGCCTCGCCCACGACGGCACGAAACTCTGGCACAGGCAGCTCCCCGATCCGGCCATCATGTACGGGTACGCGGCCTCGCCGCTGCTGATGGGCGACAAGCTCGTCGTGCAGTACGACCTGGACGAATCGCAGACGCTCTTCGCGCTGAACGTGTTCACCGGCGAAACCGTGTGGAAAAACGAACGCGACGCCTCGGCCTCGTGGTCGTCCCCGAAGGGGCTCGTAGTCGACGGCAAAGGCATGATCTTTACGGCGGGAAACGAGCTCGCCGAGCTTTTCGACCTCGAAACCGGCGAAGAGCTCTGGTGGCTGGAGTGCATGGGCGGCGAGGTGGCGGCATCCGCGTCCGCCCGCGACGGAAAGATCTTCTTCTCGAACTCCGGCGCGTTCACCGGCGCGTTCAGCGCGAGCGACGGCGAGATTCTGTTCCAGAACGAAGAATCCCCTGCCCCGGATGTGGCGTCCGCCGTGCTCTTCGGCGACCAGTATCTGCTGTTCGGCAGCGGCGGCACGATCATCGCGATCGACGCGACGGACGGACATGAACTTTACGAGGCGGACCTCGACAACGGCTTCTACGCCTCGCCCGTCGCGGTCGGCGGGAAGATCGTGGCGGTCGACCTCGACGGCGTGCTCTACAAAATGGAACCGGAAGAGGATAAAATCGAAATCGAGGACAAATTCGAACTCGGCAAAAAAGTCGTCTGCGTCCCGGCGTTCCACAAAGGAAACATCATCCTCCGCACGGACGATAACGAGCTCATCTGCCTGGAGGCGAAGCCATGACGGACGCTCCCGCTCCTCATGTCGACCTCATCGACCCGCTTCTGCCGGAGCTGATCGCGCTTCAGCGGCGCGACCGCTGCCTGCTGCCGGAGCCGATGGCCGAACTCGCCGCCCGCCTGAACGTGCCGCTGAACCGCGTGTACAGCGTGGCGAGCTTCTACCAGGCGTTCCGCTTCACTCCGTGCGGCAAACACCAGATCAAGGTCTGCGTCGGCGCCGCCTGCTACGTGAAGGGCGCGGAGCACGTTTACGAGGCGTTCCGCAAGCATCTGAACATCCCGGACGGCGGCGACACCTCGCCCGACGGACTTTTCACGGTCAGCAAGGTTGCCTGCCTCGGCTGCTGCATGCTCGCCGTGGCGGTCCAGATCGACAAACACATCTTCGGCCACGTCGTGCCCGGCACGGTCGGGACCGTGGTGAAGGACTTCCTGCGGATGGTCCGCGAGGAGGAGGCGTCCGGCGCAAACGCGGCGGAGGAATCCTCAAACGAAAAACGCCAGCCGGAAATCCGCATCTGCCGGTGTTCCTCCTGCCGGGCCGCCGGGAGCGGACGCATCTTCGATGCTTTTGAGGAAGAACGCCGCAGCGGCAAGTTCGACTACAAGGTGAAGGAAGTGGGCTGTCACGGCATGTCCTACCGCGCGCCGCTGGTCACGGTCGTGCTGGAAAACAACATCTTCCACTACGACAACGTGCAGGAATACGACGTGCGGCAGATCGTGGCGCAGCATTTTTCCACGCGCGAGCTCGGCTGGAAGAGCCGGGCGTTTCTGGACGCCTTCTACAGCCGCAGATCGCAGGGCTGCATGAAGCTCGCGGACCTTCCGCCCGAGCTCGACAAACTTCGCCTCGTGACCCGGAACAGCGGCATGGACGACCCGGAATCGCTCGACGACTACAAGGTGCACGGCGGATTCGCCGCGCTCGAACGTGCGTTCGAAATGACTCCGGCGCAGATCGTAGCGGAATTGAAAACATCCAAACTGCGCGGACGCGGCGGCGGCGGGTTCCCGACCGGGGAGAAATGGCGCATGGCGCTGGAGGCCCCGGGCGACCGGAAGGTCGTGATCTGCAACGCCGACGAGGGCGACCCCGGGGCGTTCATGGACCGCATGCTGATGGAGTCGTACCCCTACCGCGTGCTTGAGGGCATCCTGATCGCCGCCCGCACCATCGGCGCGAAGCTCGCCATCATCTACATCCGCGAGGAGTATTCCCAGGCGGTTTCCGTGCTGGAACGCGTGATCGCGAAGCTCCGCGCATCCGGTATTTTCGAGCGGATCGCACCCGGCTTCGACCTCGTGCTGTTCCGCGGCGCGGGGGCGTTCGTCTGCGGCGAGGAAACGGCCCTGCTGGAATCCATCGAGGGGCGCCGCGGCATCCCGCGCAAACGCCCGCCCTTCCCCGTGAACGGCGGCCTCCGCGGCCTCCCGACGCTGATGAACAACGTGGAAACGTTCGCGTGCGTCCCGATCATCCTCGCGGACGGCGGTGCGGCGTTCAACGCAGTCGGCACGGACGAGTCCCACGGCACGAAAGCCTTCGCCCTCGCCGGGAAAGTCCGTCACGGCGGCCTGATCGAGGTGCCGATCGGCATCACCATCGACGAGATCGTGGAGCAGTACGGCGGGGGCGCGGAGAAAAACCATACCGTAAAGGCCGTCATGATCGGCGGTCCCTCCGGCGGATGCATTCCCCGGAGCCACTTCGACATCCGGGTCGACTACCAGACCCTTCAGAAAAACGGCGCCATGATGGGCTCGGGCGGCCTCATCGTGATCGACGAATCCGACTGCATGGTCGATATTTCCCTCTATTTCCTGCGATTCCTGCGCAACGAATCCTGCGGCAAGTGCGTGATGTGCCGCGAGGGCGTCGCCCACCTCTGCGACCTCGTGGAATCCCTCACGCGCAAGGGACCGAAGCCGCCCGGACTGCTCGACCGCATCGAAGACCTGGCGCGGCAGATCCAGAAGGGCTCGCTCTGCGCCCTCGGCCGCACCGCGCCGAACATGGTGCTGAGCGCGCTGCACGAGTTTCACAGTGAATTCGAGGCGCACCTCGACAACGAGTGTCCCGCCGGAAAGTGCATGGAGCTGACCGAGTTCCGGATCACCGACGACTGCATCGGCTGCACCAAGTGCATCCAGGCGTGCGCCGCCGGAGCAATCGAATGTGAGCCGCTGGAAAGCGCCCGCATCCTCTCCGAACAGTGCGTCCGCTGCGGCGTCTGCCGGAGCGTCTGCCCCGAACACGCCGTCGTGAACCCATGCCGCGAACGCCCCGAGCAGGAACTGCCGTTCCCGGAGGAAAAACACGCCGCGCCCGTCGAGGGGGACGTGATCGTGATCGACGGCACGGAACATCCGTTCGTGCCCGGCCGCACCATGCTGGATTATGTGAAACTGCCGACTTTGTGCTGGCTGGAACAGGGCGGAACGGGCGCGCACTGTATGGTCTGCGCCGTGTGGGACGCCGTGCTTGCACGGTTCGTGCCCGGCTGCGAACAGCTCATCCAGCGCGGACACATTTACGAAACAGATTCCGACCGCGTCAAAGCATTCCGAAAAGAGGCGCTGTCCCTGATGCTGGTGCGCCACGATTTCCGCTGCGGTTCCTGCGCCGCGAAGGGCAAATGCAAGTTCTTCGCGCTCGTCCGCGAATACGGCGCGAAGAAACCGAAAAATGAACTGAGCTTCCCCTTGCCCGTCGAAACGCCGCACCTCGTGTACGATGCCGGAAAGTGCATCCTGTGCCAGCGGTGCGTCGGCGTGTCGCACGAAAAGCTCGCCGTTCACAACCGCGCCGACCGCGCCGTCATCTCGCCCGGTCCCGACGGCTGGGAAGCACTGGACGCGGACACCGCCGCGGCCGTCTGCGGCGTCTGTCCGACCGGGGCGCTGGCCCTGAAAAATTGGAGCTGACCCGCCATGAAGTTTTTTCGCATCGCCCTGCTGATCGTCCTGTTCCTGCTTGGGACAGCCTGCCTCGTGTGGTATTTCATGCTGAAAGATTCCCCGGATGATACGGAGGAATTACAGGGTTCCGGCGTGCTCCTGACGGACACGTCCCCGCTCGGCGAGCTTTCGGTCCTGTCCGACGGGAAAACGCTGGCCGCCGGAAACGCACGCGGCGAAGTCGTGTTCCTCCGTCCGGGCGAGCCCGTGCGGACCGTTTCCGTGTCGGAGATTTCGATTTCCGCCCCGGTCGCGGAGTTCAACGGCGTGTGCTACGTCGGCGACGAAAGCGGCACGTTCGCGGCGTTCACGCCGGACAAAGGCGTGCTGTGGACCTTCCGCGCGGGCAACCAGATCACGGGCGGCGCGGTGCGCGATTCCGACGGCCTCGTCTGGTTCGGGTCCCACGATCATTCGCTGTACGCGCTGGACGCCTCCGGCAAGCTCGTTCACGAGGTCGAATGCGGCGGGCAGATCAACGGGACTCCGGTATTCGACGGATCCTTCGTGTATCTGGGCAGCTGCGACGGCAAACTCCGCAAGGTCGACATCCGCACGGGCGAGGTCGTCAAGTCGCTGGATTTCGAGTCCTACATCCCGGAAACTCCGGTCCTGTCCGACGGCGTGCTGTATATCCTCACCCACGGCGGCGAGCTCGCGGCGGTCAACGCCGACAGCTTCGAGGTCCTGTACCGCGTCAAAACCGAAAACGCCTTTTTCACCTCGCCGTTCGTGACCGAGTCCGACATCTTCCTGACGGACTCCAACGGAAAGGTCCACGTTCACAAGCGTGCGGACGGCTCGTTCATCGCCGATCTGCCGTCCGACGATTCCCTGAACCCGATCTGCACCGGCTTGGACCGCGGCGTCTACACGATTTCCCGCCGGGGCCGCCTGAGCTTTTTTGAGGCCGGAAGCTGGAAACAATATGTCATCGCGGAGTTCCCGTCCGACTTCAAATCCGGCGTGACCTTTGCGGGAAACATCCTTGCCGTCTCCGACGAATACGGCAATGTCTTCTACGCCGAAAAAAAAAGGAGCCATGAACCATGAACCTGACTGTCTCCAATCTGACCAAGACGTTCACGCGGGCGGATGAGCGCATCGAGCTGTTCCGCGATTTTGATTTAACTTTGAACGCGGGCGAGGCGCTGACCGTGCTCGGGCCGTCCGGCAGCGGCAAGACCACGCTTCTTCGGATGATCGCCGGACTGGAACCGCCCGACGACGGAACGATATTGTTCGACGGCAAAAACATGTTCGAGATGTCCCCCGAGGAACGCCGCGCATTCCGTCTGCGCCACATCGGATTCGCCGACCAGTACGCCCGGATGCTGCCTCAGCTCACCGCGCTGGAAAACGTGCAGATCCCGGCGGCGGGTGAAGGCAAGGACTGCTCCGCCCGTGCAAAACAGCTGCTTGAGGAGTTCGGCCTCGGCAAACGGATTGACCATTTCCCGTCCGAGCTCTCTGGCGGCGAGCTTCAGCGGGCCGCTCTGGCGCGCGCGCTGGTCCTCGAACCGGAGTTCCTGCTGCTGGACGAGCCGACGTCCGCGCTCGACGCCGCCCGGACCGATTCCATGCTTGAACTCCTCCAACAGGTCAACCGGACGCACGGGACCGCGATCCTGATGGTCACGCACAACACCCGCGTCCTGGACTTCTTCCCCCGGTCGGTGAGCTTATGACTTCCCTCGCCCGTCTCTTTCTGCGCGATCTGCGGTTCCACTGGAAGGGCTTCGCCTCCCTGACAGCCGCCGCATGCCTGATCTGCGCGGTCCTGACGGGCGCATTCCTGATCGGCGACAGCGTGCGCGGCACGCTGATGGACCATGTGGCTGCCAACGCCGCGGTCGCGCGGTACCGCCAGAAGTTCCCCATCCCGGTGTCCGCTCCGATCCAAAACGGCGTGGGCGTGCTTCATGTGAAGGGGTTCACGAAAGACGGCATCCCGGTCGACGTGTACGCGCTGCCGGACAGCGATATTTCCGGACGCGACGCATGCGGCAGCAGCGCGCTGGCGAAGAAACTGAACTTGAAGGACGGCGAAATGATCTCCGTCCGCATGCAGGATCTTTCCGAGATCCCGGCGGAAAGCGCCATGGGGAAGCCGCCGGAACTCCGCCAGACGCCGTTTGTGTGGCGCGGCGCATGGACCGACCCGCGCGCCGAGGTGGATTTCGACGATCCGCAGCTGCCTCCGAACAATCTTTTCGTCAGCCGCGAGGCGCTCACGCAGGCGCTCGACCTGCCGGAGACCGCCGTCAACGAGGTCTGGTCGCAGGAACCGATTCACCTCTCCGACGACGTCCTGTGGGAGCTCTCCGGCCTCTATTTCGACACGCTCCACGGCTGGACCATCCTGAAGAGCCGCATGTACTACCTCCCGGCCCCGGTCGTCACCGCCTCGCGCAAGGAAGACGCCGTGCGGTCGATCACGCTCTTCGTGGAGTCGTTCAAGGACTCCGGCGGCACCGAGCTCTCCTATTGTTTCGCCACGGCGTTCAGCACCAACGCGAATTATCTGTGCACGCCGGGATACGACAGCGTCGGGGTGTCGCCGGCCGCCGCGGAGCATTACACGTCACCCGCCGAGCTCACCGTCTTCACGGCGGACTCCTTCCGCCGGATCGAACGCCGCAAGCTCGAAATCCCGCGCGGGCGAGGTGCCATCAATGACCTGTTCGACGACGTGACGGGAGCCGTGTGCCCGGACATCCCCGGCCTGACCGATTCGGGGGAATGTTCCGGCTGGGAGGCCGCGATCCCGATCGACTTCGACCGGATCAGGGATGAAGACGAGGAATACTGGGAGAAATACCGGAACAAGCCGAAAATGTTCCTGAATTTCGAGCAGGCGCAGCAGCTGGTCGCTCCCCCGGGCCTCAAACTCATCGACTATGACGCCTCCGGCAATGTGCTGTTCGACGGAACGGATTCGCTGGTCACGGCGCTGATCTTCGAGCGCGACGTAGATCGCCACCGCCCGGAAGACGTCCGGGAGATGGCGCTGAACGTCCTTCGCACCATGCCGGAATACAGCCGCGTGGATGACCTCATGGATACGACGGCGGACAAGGTGAACCGCGGCGTCCCGTTCGCGCCGCTGTTCCTCGGCCTGAGCTTCTTCCTGATCGTCTCCGGGCTGCTCGTGCTCGCTATGCTCCTGAAACTGCACATCCAGGACCGCGAGGCCGAGCTCGCGCTTCTGACCGACTATTTGCCGCTCAAACGCGTGCGGAGATTCCTGCACGGCGAATTCGCCGCCGTCCTGATCCCCGGGATGCTCGCCGGACTCCTGCTCGGCACGCTTCTGTGCCGGTTCCAGATCTTCCTGCTGGAACGCTCCTGGAACGGCATCGTGCTGATGGAGCGTATCCGGTTCCACGGACGTCCGGTTTCCTACTTTACCGCCTTCATTATTTCGGCGGCGTGCGCGTGGGCGGTCGTGATGCTTTCCGTCCGCCGGACAAGCTCGAACCATACGAAACTCGCTCTGCCGCATTCCGCCTGCGTGCGTCCGGTCTGGCGCATCGGAATGCTTTCATTCGTGAGGCTCTGCCGCCAGTATTCGCTGTGCGCGGTCCTGCTGGTGCTGGGCTACCTCGGCACGCTCGGCGTCGGGGCATTCGGGATCAAGTCGCGCGGCGAGGACGCGTTCGGATACGCCTATGTCGCAACGACGCTTCTGCCCGTCGTCCCGAACTACGATGCGCTGTTCCCCGCAGGCGGCCTCCCCGTGCGCGTCCATGCCGCCGACCGCGCCGACTGTTCCAATCTGCTGCTCGCGGCGAATCCGACCGTGTACGGCGCAGACCTCAAAGCGCTGACCGGCGATCCCGCTTTCCTCGCGGACGGTTCCGCGGCGGTCGACGAAGGCTCGCTCCTGTGGATCATGCAGAAGAAACAGCACGACACCATTGAATACGCCAACGGTTCGCTCGCGCTGGACCGCGTGCTGAAAGCATCGGTCTTCCAGGGCGGCATTCTGACCGGACTCGACACCTTCGAACGCCTCTTCCCGGAGACCGAGGGCGCGCAGTTCTTCCTCATCAGGAGCGAAGCCGACGTGAAGGCATGGCGGGATTACCTTGAGCCATACGGGCTGGAATTGTGTTCAACCGACGAATTCATGGCACGCGCCGAACGTTTCCAGAACCGCTATCTGGCGATCTTCCTGCAGCTCGGTCTGCTCGGCGCGCTGCTGGGATTCGGTGCGCTGGTCCTGCTCATGATGCGGAACCTCCGCGCCCGTGAGGCGGAAACCGCCCTGCTCGCGGAAACAGGCTGGTCCCGCAGAATGCTCGTGATGCTGCACTTGACCGAGAATCTGTGTCTTTTCCTCGGCAGCGCGGGCGTTTCCCTGCTGCTTCTGCTCCTTCTGGCGGCGTTCGCGTCGCTGAACGCGGCCGTTCTGCTGGGCGGATTCGTGTTCCTGACCGCCGCCGGCGTCCTGATGATCGCCGGGATGATCGAACTGTATTTCCTGCCCTGCAACGGCGTTTACCTGAAACGTTTCTATCTGAAGTCGCTCTGTTACGGAACCGCGTGTTTCCGGTACGAACAGCGGAGCAAATCCCATCGTCTCCCTCACAAAAAGGCGCGCGATCCTCCGCGCTGATCCCGGCACGGGAACTCCGCTTCCCTTACCCCATCTTTTTTTCGGAAACGGACGCATCATGCACGTCTGTTTCCGTCCGCTGCCGCATTATTCCTGCGGCATCTCCCCAATAATCCATTACGTTTGAAAACCTATGAAATTACACTACTGTCCGGTAAAAGTTTTGGGTTATGGTTGAAAACGTCGGCTCCTGCGCTATATTAAAGAGCGCTAACAACCTCAATATAAACGTAGGAGGCCCGACAATGTACTACTATAGCATCTTTCAG
>JAEEQO010000106.1 GCA_016285335.1 Victivallales bacterium
CGCGACCGCTACGGCCGCACCCCGATCTCCCTCGCGAAGAAACCCGGCGCGATGGCAGTCTCCATGGAGACTTCCGCCTACCCGAACCTCGACTACGAATTCGTGCGCGACCTGGGCCCCGGCGAGATCGTCCTCGTCGACGCCGAAAAAGCCGAACAGCTCAAGGAACCCGAGGAGACCATGCAGATCTGCTCGTTCCTGTGGGTCTACTTCGGCTATCCGTCGTCCGACTACGAGGGCAGAAACACCGAGACCGTGCGCTACGAAAACGGCGCGCGCATCGCAGCCCGCGACAGCGTCGAGGTCGATTCCGTGTGCGGCGTGCCCGATTCCGGCGTGGCGCACGCCATCGGCTACTCGAACAAGAAGGGCCGTCCGTATCTGCGGGCGCTGGTCAAATACACGCCCACCTGGCTCCGCAGCTTCATGCCGCAGGTGCAGTCCCACCGCAACCTCATCGCGAAGATGAAGCTGCTGCCCGTGCAGGACCAGATCGAGGGAAAACGCCTCCTCTTCTGCGACGACTCCATCGTCCGCGGCACGCAGTTCCGCGACGTCACGAAGCGTCTGCTCGACCGAGGCGCGAAGGAAGTGCATCTGCGCTCCGCCTCCCCGCCGCTCGCATTCCCCTGCCTCTTCCTCAACTTCTCGCGGTCGCGTTCCGTGATGGACCTCGCCGCGCGCCGCATCATCGCCGAGCTCGAAGGCGGCGAGCCCACGCCGGAAGTCCTGCGCGAATACATCACCGCGGGAACCCCGCGCTACGAGCGCATGGTGGAACAAATCCGGCAGAAACTCGGTCTGACCACCCTGAAATACCAGACCATCGACCAGCTCGTCGAAGCCATCGGCCTGCCGAAGTGCAAGCTCTGCACGTTCTGCTTCGACGGCTGCGACCCGACCGGCTGCGCCAAATGGATCGGCTGCGCCTGCCCCTCGAACGAGCCTGCCGCCGAAACGAAAGAATCCGCCGGGAAGTGACTTTTCCGGCATCATCCTTGCATGGAATTAAACTGAAAACATAATCGATCCGCACGACATAAGAAAGGAGCCGCCGTCATGAAACTGAAACACTGGAACCGAATCCTTGCCGCTTTCATGCTCGGGGCGGCGCTGCTCCTGGGCGCCTGCCGGAGCTCCGAACCGGAGGAAGCGCCCGCGACGGAAGAGACCGCGATTGCGGAACCCGCGGCGGAAGGCGATAGCGCCGAAGTCCTCGCGGAGGGGCTCGGCCCGTGGACGACCTCGCGTCTGGTCGGCGAACTCTCCGGCCACGATCCGCTGGAAGGCTTCAACCGGAGCATGTTCGAGGTTGACACCGTGATCATGGACTACATCGCGCGTCCGCTTGGCTGGATCTGGGCGAGCATCCTGCCCGCGCCGGTCATCGACTGCATCGAAAACGCCTGCCACAACCTCGCGTTTCCCGGCCGCCTGATCTCCTCGCTCGGCAGCGCCGAGTGGGAGTGCGCGGGCGTCGAAACGGGGCGTTTCCTGCTGAACTCCACCGTCGGCATCGCGGGCCTGTTCGACCCCGCCAAACACTGGTTCCACCTCTACAAGACCGACGCCGACTTCGGGCGCATGTTCGCCACGTGGGGCATCGACCCGGGCTGCCGCCTCATCATCCCCGGCAGCAAACACATCAACGTCCGCGACGACGTCGGCAGCATCTTCGACTACATCTTCGACATCCGCACCTACCTGCCCTATTCCAGCTGGGCGTACATCAACAACGTCGTGTCCATGCACCCGCGGTTCGTGAACGCGATCAAGGGCGCGGCCGACCCGTACCGCACCTACGTGACGCTGGCGCTGCTGAACCGCGAACTCCAGCTCGAAAAATGGTACTACGACTACGCCAAGGACGTCCATTACGACCGCCTGCCGGCGCTCCCCGCCGAACTCGAATCCACGATGCCGGACGATCTGCTCGGCCGCCGCAAGGTGCTCGAAGGCTACCATTCGCTCGGCCCCGTGGCGGACACGCTCCGCGCCATCTACTACATGCCGCAGAAGGACCGCGATTTCTGGTACGCCCGCCTCTCCATCTTCAACTCCGACTTCGAGGACAAGATGCACAACCGCAAGGTCACGGTCAGCGACGATCCCGACCGCCCGCGTTTCAAATACGGCTTCTTCGACGCTCCGAAGCCCGAAAACAAGGACGAAGTCCGTCCTGAAAAGCTCGCCATCATCATTCCCGGCATCGGCGGCATCTACAACAGCCAGACCGCGCTCGCCACCGCCGAGGAGTTCTACAACGCCGGTTACGCCGTCGTGGTCGTGGACAGCGGGTTCAACTGGCGCTTCATGGTCGAGACAGACGGGACGTTCCCCGGCTACACTCCGCACGACGCCGCCCGCATGCGCGACGCGCTCGGCAAGATCCTCGCCGACCTCCGCGAAGACGAAAAGATCAAGGATCCGCGCATCGTGCTGACCGGCTGGTCCATGGGCGCGCTGGAGCTCTGCCACATCGCCGCGCTGGAAGAACAGGAAAACACGCTCAACATCAGCCGTTATCTGCCGCTCAACCCGCCCGCCGACCTGCTCGTCGCGATCGAACAGGCGGACCATTTCACCTCCATGTCGAAAGACTGGACGTTCGAGGAAGCGCTGGAGAAGATCGTCAACGGCGCCGGACAGCAGTACGTACTGACCGACCGCGTCGTGCCGCCGCTCGACCCCAATGAGCCCGAGACGTTCTCGCGGCCGCCGCTCGTTTCCGACGACACCGCCGGGTTCTTCATCGCCTACTCCCTCCAGGGCTGCATCGACGAGCTTCTGGAGAAGGCCGCGCGCGAAAGCGAAGAGCCTCTCCCCGGCATCAGCGCCCCCTGCACCATGTTCAACCGCGAAGACTTCTACCGCGAGATCGCCGGCATCGGCTTCCACGAGTACATCACCCGGTTCCTGTTCCCGCAGCACGGCAAGTCCGAGGATGAACTCGACAAGCTCGCCGCCGAGTCCGGGCTCCGCGCCGTCGCGAAGACCCTCCGCGAGAACAAGGCCGTCCGCATGATCCATTCCTGGGACGACATCCTCATCAACGACGCCGACCGCAAGTTCCTCGACGAGACGCTCGGCGACCGCATCACGTGGTTCTCCAACGGCGGCCACTGCGGCGCGTTCTACACCAAGTCCTTCCGCGAAGAGCTCCTCCTCCGCGCCGAAGAAGAGTGAGGTCATCGCCTGCACGACACCCGGAATTTGGAACACGCGCGTTCCAAATCTCGTGGCAATGTTGCACACGCGTGTGCAAAATCTTACTTGGCCCCGGCTGGAGTTTGGAACATAGAAGGAATGCCCTTGCTTTCATAAGGAGGATAAATGACCATGGACAAGAAACAGAACATGCAAAACGCCGTTTCCCTGAATCTGCTGAAGGATCTCCGGCGGGAGATTGAAGCGCAGAAGGAGATATTCCTGCTTCAGCAGAAGGAGGGAGACTGATAATGGATTGGAAAAGTCAGTTCAAGGTTCACGACCTCAGTTTCCGGGATACCTGCATCATCCTTCTGGTGATCGCGTTCAATTTATTTATATTGATTCAGATTAGCTTCTGGCGGGAAAACCCGGAGGCGGTATCCACGGCTTACCGCGCCAACTGCGCGGCCAATCAGAGACAAATTTATAAGCTCATGGGCGAAGTCTCCGGCGAAGAAGGATTCGAACTGCCGCCCGAGTGGACCGTCGCCGATTTGATTCAGGAGGCGGCAGGGAAAGATTTCCAAACGCACCAGCCTCGCCCGGTGGAATCCGTCGCCGAACTGGGACGCCGCCTGGAAAAAGACTATCTCTGCCGGAGTGTTCATTACGGGCGCAAGTTTCCCTATCTTCGCCGCGAGCGCAAGGAAGTCATCCAGCCGTATCTGGTGTTTCCGGTGCCCGCCTCGGCCGTGCTCGACGGATCGCTTCAGCCGCCCGTGCCGATCCTCATGTGTCCGCCCGGCGCGCACGGCGGCAAACGCGGTGCGATGGTCCTCTACTCCGACGGATCCTCAAAATGTCTGACCAGGGAAGATGCCGAAAAACTCGTCGCCGAACAGTCCCCCGTCCCGCTCAAAATACCTAAAACCGGGCAGGAGGAACAGGAGCCATGAAGCCGGAAAAGAACGAAGCGCCCGCCGGGAAGGAACCGGAGAATCCGTGGGCGTTCCTGGAATCCCCGCCGAAGGAAGAGCCGGAACGGAAAGACGTCCTGCGCCTGAAGGATGTTTCCAAATCCTGGCTGGCAAGGTACATCCTGAAGAAGGGGTGTCTCACTCTCCTGATCCTCTTTGCCGCGTGGGTCGCGTGCGACATGTTCTTCACTTCCTCCAGGTATCGTTACGACGCCAAAAGGATCCTGACGAACGCAATGCTCTGCTCGTTTCAGCTCAGGCAAATCGACATAGCTCTGAACGATCTGGCATATCCCGACACAATGCAGGAATCCCTGCGCGACAAAGTCGAGACGGTGGAGATCACGCCGGACATGACGGTCGCCGATCTGCTCCGGGAAACTTTGCGGCAGGAACTCCTGGACGAGAGTGGGCTCCGCTGCCCGCAGTCCAAAGAGCCGTATCTGGTGTTTTCCGAGCCGGCGTCCGTGCTGCTGCAGGAACCCGAACCGCACAAACGGATCCCGATCATCATGGACCCGCCGGACGCCCATAACGAAGGCAAATGGACCATGTTTATATGCCGGCTGTTTTTCAGCCGCAGCGCGGAATACGCGTTCACTGCCCGTGTGCTGTATGCGGACGGCGGCATCATGATACTCCGCCGGGAGGAAGCCGAAAAACTCGTCGCGGAGCGGTCGCCCGTGCCGTTCAGCTTCGATCCTGAACCCGAAACAAAGGAGGAAGCAGAATGAAAAAAACGATCATCGGCCTGGTCTGCCTTGTCGTGATCTTTTTCGGCATCGACATGGGCATGAACCTCGACCACAAAGCGTTTCTGGTCAGGGCGTACACAGGTGACTGTATCGTCGGCCTGAACCGCCTCGGCGAATTCATGTATGACCTCGTGAACCACCCGGACGAGGCGGAACCGGCCTTCGAGTTGCGGCCAGAGCAAAGCGTGTCCGATCTGATCGGGGAGATCGTGAGCCGGGGAACCTTGCCGCCGGAAGATGTCTGCTGCAAGTACGGGGACGGCCAGCCGTATCTGGTGTTTTCCGAGCCGGCGTCCGTGTTTCTGGAGGACAATGAGGCTCCGCGTGTCCCGGTCCTCATGGACCGCCCGGACTCCCACCGGGAAAGCGCGTTTCTCATGTCGATGTTCTGTCTGTACCACTGGCACTGGAACAAAGGGAAACTCGCGGATACGTCGCGGGTATTATATTCGGACGGAAGTATCGGGACGCTCAGCCGGGAGGACGCGGAAAAACTCATCGCCGAAAAGTCGCCGGTCCCCATTTCGCTGCCTGCGGAATATCAGGCCGAACTCCGGGCCGTCCACGAGAAAGCGCTCAACCGCAAGAATGGCGAGGAATAGAACGGGATAAGGAAAAAAGCGTCAGCGCTTTTTCGCGTTGGTCGCGGTCTGGTCCTGTTCGGTCAGGGAGTTGTCGACCGCGCGGACGGTGCAGCCGGAATCGTCCCAGACGAAATACACGTAGTTGCTGTCGACGGTGAAACTCTTGCGCGAGTTCGTCTTGATCGTGGTGTTTGCGGCGACTTCGGCATCCATCACGACGGTGAATGTGACGGGAACGTCCGCGTCCGCGCCGGATTCGGTCTTGGTCGACACGGAGTCAAACATGGTGAGGATGGTATAGCGGCCGTCCGTGACGATGTTCGTGATGGTGCCGGAGAACGAGAAATTCGTGTTGGAGGGGATCGCCTTTTCGCGGATGCAGTCGGCGAGCTTGCTGTTCGCTTTCCAGCGGCGCGTCGAGGAGGATTTCGTGCGCGGGGAGGTCGTGCCGAACGGGGAAGCCTTGGTCGCGGTCCTGCCTGCGGCGGGCGAGGCGGAAGTATTCTTTCCGGCGGAATCGGACGAAGTGGCGATGTCGAAGATGCCTCTCCCGCCCGAAGGTTTCGCGGAGGACGATCTGCCGGAACCGGAGGAAGTCATCAGGCCGCCTCGGGTATTTGAATTGGAGCCCTGCCCGGTCCGGGTCTGGGCAACAAGGGCGCAGCATGCCAACAGGCAGAAGAATGCGGTAAGAGCAATGCGAATCCTCATGTGTCCGTTCCTTTCCGGTTGAGTTGACATGGATGCGCGGACGTTTGTTTCCGATTATAAAAATATCATGCAGGACGCGGAAAAGCAAGCGGAAAACGGGAAAAAACTTGAAATCCGGGAAAAAACGTGTAGATTAAGTGGTCGATACTGCCCGAAAACGCGACGGAGTTGTTCCCGTCCGGACGGGATCCGTATCGGGAGGAATCGGCGCAAAACGCGTTTTTTACCATTTTCAGGAGTTCTGATACTATGCCGACGCTTGTTGTGATCTACTATATCGTGCTTTTCGTCCTCGGGGTGGCGCTGCTGTACTACGGGGCGGATTTTCTGGTCCGCGGCGGCGTCTCGCTGGCGTTGAAAGCACGCGTGTCGCGCCTCGTGATCGGCCTTACGCTCGCGGCGTTCGCGACGAGTTCGCCGGAGCTGGTCGTGAGCATCGACTCGGCGCTGCGCGGATCGGCGGACATCAGCCTCGGCAACGTGGTCGGGTCGAACATCTGCAACGTGGCGCTGATCCTGGGGCTGTGCGCCCTGCTCCGCCCGATGCCGTTCCACGCGAACCTGAAACGGTTCGACCTGCCGGTGATGATGTTCGCCATGCTGGCGCTGACCGGGTTTTATTTTCTGAGCCACGGCATCAACCGGTGGGAAGGGCTGTTCTTCTGCGCCTGCATCCTGACTTACACCACGCTGAACGTGATCATTTCGAAGAAACAGGGGGCAAAGAAGGCGGCGGAGGGCGAAGAGGAGCCGGAGATCGATCCCGAGGTCGCGGAAAGCATGGAAAAGCCGCTCGGCGTGCCGCTGGCGATCCTGGCGGTCGCCGGGGGCGTCGTGATGCTGGTGCTCGGCGCCAAGTCGTTCCTGACCTCCGCCGTGGCGTTTGCGAAAGCGGCGGGCATCAGCGATGCCGTGACCGGGCTCACGATCGTGGCGGTCGGGACGAGCCTGCCCGAACTCGCGACATCGTTCGTGGCGGCGCTGAAGGGGGAAAACGACATCGCCATCGGAAACATCGTGGGGTCGAACATCTTCAACGTGTTCTGCATTCTCGGAATCGTGCCGGTGATCTCGCCGCTGATGGGACAGAGCATCCGCGGGCTGGATTTCGCGGTCATGCTCGGCGTTTCGGGCGCGCTGTTCCTCTTCGGGATGTTCGGGAAGCGTCTCAACCGGATTCAGGGCACGCTGCTGCTCCTGACCTACGTCGCGTACACCGTGTACCTGGTGATGCACCACGCCTGAGGCGGGAAACCACCTATTTCTGTGTCGCCAGCAGTTCCGGCGGCAGTACCGTTTCCGCGTGCCTTGAGGTCGCGTCATTTCTGAATTCGACGACCAGCTTGTCGTCTTCGACAAACCATTTGATCAGGCCTCTTTTGCGGTCGCCCCTGTACTGATCTTTCAGATATTCGCTCTCGAATTCCATATCGTCCAGGTCCTCCGGCAGTTTCCCGGTCCGCTTCATCTTTTCGACGATGAGCGGAAGCATCTGCTGTTCCAAGTAATACTTCATGGTGCGTTCTCTAGGTATGACGTCACCGAGAAGATACGCGCCGAAATAATCCGCTACCAAACTCAGAAAAATGACGCCGATGAGGATAAAAAAGATCAGGAAAACCGGTTTGATCCTGCGTTGTTTCTTCATCGGAAAACTCCTCTGGAAAAGTATTTCAAAAGTCCTTGCTCAAAAGCTCACGGCGTTGGTCGCCGGACCTGTGCAACATCGGAAACAGAGACAAGCTCAAACGGTGGTTTGACCTCATCCCCGCATTTCCAAAGCTCCTCCGCTTCCAGGTCAAGATCGTCGTTCCAGCTGATCCCGTATCCGCCCGGATCAATGCGGACCTGAGAGAAAAGTTCAGGATTCCGCACAAGGTCGCCGAAAACGGAATTGACCGCCGTCAGCTTGGAAACATCGTAGATGACCTCCCTGCCGTCCAAGAACTTCGCCCAGAGCCTGTAGCCGGGCAATGCTTTGATCTGATTCAGTTTGTGAAACATATCCGCCTCTCCTTATTCCAGCGGGGGAAGCTGCCGGAATGACTGCGTTTCCCACATCTGAAGCAATTCGTCGCGATGAGCGAGCGTCCATTCCTCGATCATGGAACGTGCTTTCTGTGGTAAATCCCCCTCAAGCATCTTTCCTGTCTGAACGTCTATGACGCCTGCGCATTCTCCATAGATCACGTGAATATGAGGGATTCCGTGTTCCTTGCCCTGCAGATACATTTTGACAATCATTCCATAAAAACGTGCAATGACAGGCATTTTTTATACTCCTTTTCCTTGATGTTTTGAGTTAATATAACTCTATGTCTAACAGATTGCAAGGAAGAAAAAGCATTTTTCAAAAAAAGATAACGTTTGAATACAATGGCTCAGAAGATCAGGTCGTCGGCGAGGATCAGGAAGATGACCATGGCGGCGAGCTCGGCGGTCTCGCAGAGGGCGCCGGCGAAGAACGGGGACGGCCGCTCCCTGAGTTTTTTCGCCGCCTCGGTGTTCCAGTACATCACGGTCAGATAGCCGGCGGCGAAAAAGGAAAATGTGTCCTGGATCCCGAGGCTGACGAGCGCGATGAACGGGGGGACGCCGCCGCCGCTTCTGTCGCCGAACCCGGACATCGTGAGCTTCATGGTGCGGAAGGAGAAGAAGTCGCCGCCGTAAGTCCGGAGCACGCCCAGCATGAACGCCAGCAGGAGCAACGCGAGCAACGTCCAGAAGATCTTGACGGCGACGCTCGCGGAAGGGGCGTTTTTTTCGCCGGACGGATAGGCGAAGAGCATCGCGATGCGCCCGAAGAACGGCACGGACACGAGCGTGACGGCGAGCATCATGTGATCGCCGAAAAGCGCGGTCCGCATGAAGATCAGATACAGAAGCAGGAACTTCATGCCGATCAGCATGGGCGTGCACGGGGACGAGCCCGGCCGGGTGCGTCGAGCGAGGCGTTCCTCCGGCGGGACGTCCGTGCCGGCAAGCATCCGGCAGGCGGAATCGAACTCATGGAGATGATCGAACCGTGTGAGCCATTCCAGCAGGAAAAGGTAGATGCCGGAGCCGAAGAGCATCAGCCCCTGCAGACCGCGGAAATTGACGGCGAGGAACATCGGCAGAACGGCGGCGGCGAGGCCAAGCCAGAGACCAACGGCAGGCTGAAGCGCCAGAGCGGCGGCAAACAGTCCGGAGTCGGCTGGCTTCACGGGTCCGCGGAACCGGGTGCCGAAGCTGATCGCGGCCAATATGACTTGCAGAAAACGCGGCATGAGGAGAAAAAGAAAGAAAAAAAGCGCCTCCCGATACAGGGCAGCCCGTATCGGGAGAACAGTTTATTGCGTAAGATCACTTCATGAGGTCGAGTTGGACCACGTCGCCGGGGCGGGTCTGGACGTCGGCCCAGATCTTGCGGCCGGGGTAGATCGCCGTGTGGATGCCGGTGTGGACGTTCTCGCCGATGATGGAGCCGAATTTGCGGCG
>JAEEQO010000107.1 GCA_016285335.1 Victivallales bacterium
GCCGGCCTCGTCGACCACGCGGCGCGTGCCGAGATCCGGGATGCGGGCATCGGTGGACTTGAAGCAGTTCGAGTCGAAGACGTTCAGGTCGAAGCCGGCATGCAGGACAAGCAGCACGAGTCCGACCCAGAAGGCGAGGAAACAAAGATTTCCGAGCTGGTTCGGGAAGACCGAACGCCAAAATCCCACACCGTTTGCCTTCTTCGTCATCTTCTTTTTCCTGCGAGCGCAGGCCCGTTATACTTCAATCCGCTGATAAGAAATTCCCGGGCAGATGAACATCGTCTGTCCGGGAGAGATAAATTCACATCAGAATTCGACTTTGGGCGCGTTGACCACCGCGTCGTGCCCCTTCGGCGGCTCGAAATAGTCGCGGGGCGCGAGTCCGAGTTCGCCGGCGAACATGGAGCCGGGGAACTGGCGGATCCGCATATTGTAGACCTTCACGCTGTCGTTGTAGCGCTTGCGGGCGACCTTGATGCGGTTTTCGGTGCCTGCGAGTTCGTCCTGAAGACGGAGGAAGTTTTCGTTGGCCTTCAGTTCGGGATAATTTTCGGCGATGGCGAGCAGGCGGCCGAGTCCGGCGGTGAGGGCGGCGTCGGCTTCGGCTTTTTCCGCGGGCGTCGAGGCTCCGGCGAGCTTGCTGCGGGCGTCGGCGATGCCGGTGAAGACGCCTTCCTCGTGCGCGGCATAGCCCTTCACGGTCGAGACCAGGTTCGGGATCAGGTCGTTGCGGCGCTGGAGGTCCGCGTCGATGTCCGACCAGGCTTTATTAACTTCCTCGTCGAACGCGATCAGGCTGTTTTTCTGTCCGATATACCAGCACCCGGCGAAGAGCGCGAGTACGACGATGGCGGCGATGATGCCCATTACCTGTTTCATGTTATTCCTGTCCTTTCCTGTGTCAAAAAGTAGGTTGTGTGAATGAATTGTTTTCAGTTTTTCCGTCCGGCGGGGCCTTTCCCTGCTCGTTCCGGCACGGTTTGCATCCTATACAATACAGTCTTTTTGAAGAAAAGCAAGCGGAAATGCTGAAAAACAGTTTATTTCTTTTGCGGTATTCCGGCGTCGGCGGCGCGGATCCGGAGCGGGAAACGGCGGACGGGGCAGGGGGCGTTTCCCCGGCGAGACTTGCTTTTTCCGGCTGAAATGAGGCGCGGAAATTTGACAAACGCCACTTTGTGCGATATATTAGGCGGAACATTGCTTCTTCGGCAAATACAAATCATTCCGGGCGTTCCGCGCGCCTTTTTACCTCACAAGGAGTCTTTCCCCATGCGCCGTTCCTTCCAACTCATCGGTTCCGCCGTCTGCCTCTCCGCCTCCGCCATGTTCGCTTCCTGCTGCTGCGGCGACAAATCCTGCGACGGGGCGAATCACCCCGCGAACACCTATGCCCCCGGACAGGAACAGCCGCTTTTCCCGCTGCTGGCGAACGGCGCCACGCAGCAGCAGAAGGACGACGCGATCTTCAAAAACACCCGCGTGACCGCGAAGACGTTCGACGCCGACGGCATCAGGATCAATTATTGCGAGGGCACGTACAACATGGACGCCCCCGGCAAGCCGACGGTCCTGGTCTTCCTGCACGGCGTGGGCGAACGCGGCAGCGACAATAGATCGCACCTCCGCTACGGGTTCGCCGAGATCGTCTCCTACATCCTCGCCCACAAGGACACGAAGGTCGTCCTGCTGGCGCCGCAATGCCCCGCGACCGAGGGCTGGGGCAACAACGTCCAGCGCGGCGGCGACGGCATCATCCGCCCGGAAAGCGTGTTCGCCAACCTGCCGAAGCTCGTGCGCGCGAAAATGTCCGAGTATGACGCCGATCCGGCGCGCATCTACGTGACCGGGTTTTCCATGGGCGGACACGGCACGGTCGAGCTCGCCGGACGCAACACCGACCTCTTCGCCGCGTGCGTGGCAATCTGCTGCGGCGGCACCCGAGAGGAAGCCGAACGCCTGAAGGACATGCCGATCGCGCTGTATCAGGGCGATTACGACGAGACGGTCCGCACCGAGCTCACGCGCGATTTCTACAAGTTCCTGCAGGAGGCCGGCAACACGCAATGCAGCTACCGCGAATACCCGCTGATCGCCCACAACGCCTGGGACGTCTGCTACAACGACTACTCCACGCTCGACTGGCTCTTCGCCCAGCGGAAGAAGTGATCCTCGGGATGGATTGACGGAAAACAGGGGGAGGCGTCAGCGGCTGCCGTCGCCGCTTTCTTCGCTCACGGTGCGGGCGCTGATGACCTCGCACTCGATGGTGTCGTCGGCGGGTTTGCCGGATGCGCCGTCCCGCGGCGGGACCTGCTGATCCGGTCCCTCGTAGATCCTCTCGTGGCGGCGTTCTTTGTTCCGGTTGAAAAAAACGAGGGGGGAGATCCCCATGACGATATAGCTGAACAGGCAGCAGACGGCGACAATGATCAGGAACGGCACCACGATGATCGCGAGGACGATCGTAAGAAAGACCAGGACGATGGTCATGAGCGGATTGTTCGAGCTGAAGATTTTCATGTGCGTATGATCCTGTTTGTTCCGTTTTCGCGGTTCCTTTCGGGCTTTCAGAGACGGAAAAGACCGTACTGGAGGATGCAGCGGACCGCGGAGACGCCGTCTTTCCAGTTGATCTTCTTGCCTTCCTCGTAGCTTCTGGGGGCGTAGGAGACGGGCACCTGCCAGGCGCGCGGATGGAGCCGGGCGATCTTGAGCGTGAATTCGGGCTCGAACCCGAAGCGTTTTTCGTTCAGGGTGATCTTTTCGAGGAGTTCGCGGCGGACCATCTTGTAACAGCACTCCATGTCGGAGAGGGCGAGGTTGGAGAACATGTTGCAGAAGACGGTCAGAAACTCGTTGATGCGGGAATGCCAGTAGAGCATGACCTGCTGCGCTCCGGTCCGCAGGATGGAGGTGCGGGCGCCGAAGACCACGTCGGCCTTGCCGTCGAGGATGGGCTGAAGCACGGAGGGCAGCTCTTCTGGGCTGTATTCGAAGTCGGCGTCCTGCACGGTCACGACGTCGCCGGTCGCCATGGCGAATCCGGTATGGAGCGCGGCGCCCTTGCCGCCGTTCACGTCGTGGCGTTTGAGCTTGAACCCGCGTTTTTTCCATGCCTGCAGGCGTTCCCACGTCATGTCCGTGGAGTGGTCGTCCACGGCGATGTATTCCAGCTCGACGCCCTCCTGGAAGCGGACGGCGCAGACGCGTTCGAGGATGGCGTCGATGTAGTGTTCCTCGTTGTAAACCGGGATCACGATGGAGAGTTTGAGGCTGCCGGACATGAAGATCCTTCTGTTCTATTGGACCGGCCCGCCATCCGGTTCTGCATTTGCGGCGGCGGGGACGGAGTGTTCGTTTGGGGATTTTGCAGTAAATAAGATATGCCGGAAATGCTTTTTTTCAAGTCCCGGATGCTTTTTTTTCAAAATCCGCTTGCATTTCATCCGTTTCCGGTTTAAATTTTTATGTCAGATTTTTTCTTTTGTGCACGCATTTCATTCGAAAGGTTTTTCCGACATGAAACATTTTTTCCTTGCCGTTCTGTTCCTTGGCCTCGGCCTTCTCTGCTCCTGTGCCCACGATGAACCGAAGCCGCTGTACGCGAGCCGGTTCTATACGGAAAAGGACGCGTTCGTGCCGAACGGCTGGCTTTGCCGCCTGGACGGGTTCTACATGAAGCCGGCATCGTTCAAGGTGTCGCCCAACCGCGAGCTCGACGAGGACGACAGGAACTACGACGAGCGCGCCAACCTCTTCACGGTCCATGCCGGCCCGGATCGTCCGACGATGTATTACTACTGCGGGTTCTATGAGGTCGAGGACGATTCGATCATCGACGTTGTCGCGAATGCCGCCGGAAAAGGCTCCTTCTCGCTCGGCGTGGTGCTCTATGACGCGGAGCAGAATTACATCGGGGAACGCCATCAGGGGTTCGACCTTCTGCCCGTCAGCGGCGACGAGCCGTTCAGGAAATACAATTACCGCCTCTATTTCCTCGCCAACGAGAACCGCCGCGCCCGGTACGTCCGCCTGATGTTCATCGCGGACCCGGACACCGAGCTCACGCTCCGCGACATCTCGCTCGACATCACGCCGTATGACATCGACCGGATGGACAGCACGTACATCAAGTTCAAGGAGAAAGAGGCGAAGCAGAATCGGAAATGACCGATTTTCCATTGGTGCGCTGAAAGGCGGACACACCCTCTGTTTCCCCGTGTCCGAGCGCAGCCGGACATTGCCGCAGCGGAGACTCTGTTTCCCGGGGCCGGGCCGATTTGAGCCGGGTCCCGTTTTTTTTGCCAAAAAAGCGAAGGGTTTTCTCCGGTCCGTTTGAAAAAAGCCTCGTGCGCGTGTATATTTTTATACACTTTTTCATACCCCGTCCGGAAAGATAACCTTTTTTCAGTTTTCAGGAGATACCCGATATGCGCTGCCCGCGTTGCGGCTGCCAGGAAGACCGCGTGATCGATTCCCGCGCCTCGAAAGACGGCGCGGCCGTGCGCCGCCGCCGTGAATGCACGGCCTGCGGACACAGGTTCACCACGCATGAGGAGATCATCCAGGCGGAACTGAAGGTCGTGAAACGCGACAACTCGCGGGAGGATTTCGACCCGAACAAGATCCGCGCCGGCATCGAAAAAGCGTGCTGGAAACGCGACGTGAAGCCGGAGGCGATCGACATGATCGTGTCGCAGGTCACGAGCGGGCTGGAGGCCGATTACGAACGCGAGGTGCCGTCCAACGAGGTCGGCAACCGCACGATGGAGGCGCTGCGCCAGGTCGACAAGGTGGCTTACGTGCGGTTCGCCTCCGTTTACCGCGATTTCAAGGACATCGACGAGTTTATCGACGAGATCCGGAGCATGGGCAGCAACCGTGGAAACAAGCCGTCCCGCGGCGGGAAGCCGAACTGAGAAGAAGGCCGCCTCCATGCATTTTCCGTTCTCATCGTGGCTTCACGGCCGTTTCCTCCGCATCGTCAACCCGTTCCAGAAGACGCTCGGAGAGCAGAACTACATCATCCTGCTGAGCGTGCTGGTCGGCCTGCTGTCCGGCGTGGCCGGGGCGCTGATGAAGACCGTGGAGCACGGCGTGCAGTCGCTGGTGGCGCTGATCCCGGCGGACGCTTCCTGGGCCGTGTGGGTGCTGCCCGCGACGCCCGCGCTTGGCGTGTTCTTCTGCGTCTTCGTTGCGCAGGTCGTCATGCACGGCAAGTACGAACGCGGCCTGGCCGGGGTCATCATGAGCGTGAAGAACCGCACGGGCACGCTGCCGCTCCATAAGACTTTTTCGCACATCATCACCAGCGGCGTCAGCGTCGGGCTTGGCGTGTCCGCCGGGCTGGAAGCTCCCGTGGCGCAGACAGGCGCGGCCATCGGCAGCAACGTCGCGCGGAGCCTGCTGCTGAACCACGAAAACCGCATCCTGCTGCTGGCATGCGGCGGCGCGGCGGGCATCTCCGCGATGTTCAACACCCCCGTTGCGGGCGCGTTCTTCGCTATGGAGATTCTGCTGCCGAAGACCGCGAGCGCGATCCCGGCGATCATCCCGCTCATTTTGTCCTCCGCGACGGCCCTGCTGGTGTCGCAGCAGATCTATCCGCCGCGTCTGTACGCTTTCGACCTGCTGCAATGGAACGTCCGGGCGGTGCCGTATTACGTGATCCTCGGGGCGGCGGCGGGGCTCGTTTCCATGTTCGTCATCAAGATGTACACGTGGATTTCGAAGCGGTACGGCCGCGTGCGGAATCCCTGGCTGAAGGGGCTGATCGGGAGCGCCATCCTGTATCTGGCGATCCTGCTGTTCCCGGCCCTTCGCGGCGACGGCTATCCGTTCATCAGCCGTCTGCTGTCCGACCCCGAGACCCTGTACGCGGGCAGCCCGATGGCGTCGCTGTTCGCGAATCCGTGGGTGTTTCTGCTGCTGACGTTCCTGCTTGTCTTCCTGAAGGCGATGACCTCGATCTCCAGCCTGGAGAGCGGCGCGGACGGCGGCATCTTCGCCCCCTCGATGTTCATCGGCGCGTTTCTCGGCTACTCCATCTCGAAGTTTATCCACATGGCAGGGCTGGTCTGGGGCGGGTACATCAGCGAACTGAATTTCCTCGCCATCGGGATGGGCGGCGTGCTGGCGGGCGTGATGCACGCGCCTCTGACCGGCATCTTCCTGATCGCCGAGCTCACGGGCGGCTACAAGCTCTTCATCCCGCTGATGATCGTGTCCGCGCTTTCCACGTTCGTCTGCCGCAAGCTCTGCCAGTACAACGTCTACAAGACGATGATCCTGTTCCACGGCGGCGACCCGGACGGCACGCGCGACGCGGACGCCCTCACGCGGGCGATCCCGGACGACCTGATCGAACGGGATTATCTTCCGCTCGCGGAGGCCGACTCCATGCGGACCGTGCTGAACTCTGTCATGAAGACGCACCAGAACGTGTTTCCCGTGCTCGACAACGAAGGCCGCCTGGCGGGGATCGTCACGCTCGACAACCTCAGGCACTACCTGCTGGAAACGTCGCTCTACGACGTGGCGCTGGTGTTCGACATCATGCGTCCGCCCGAGGCCGTGCTTGCGCCTGGCGACACGCTCGGACGCGCCATCAACCTGTTCGAGAAGCATCACGAGACGGCGGTTCCCGTGGTGCGCGGCGGCGTGTACGTGGGATTTGTCACCAAGGACCGCGTGCTGGACCGCTACCGCTACCTGATCGAAACGAAACCCGAACTTTTCTGAACGGAGAACGAGGAGCCGACGACATGATCGAACTTTCCGCACAGGCGATCTTCCTGCAGGATTCGCATGGCCGTGCCGTGCCGTTCGACCCCGCCGACCTCGCCGCGCGCATCCGCTCGGTCCTGCCCGGAGACGGCGGCGAACCCGATGCGCTCGCGCGCGACGCCGCCAGCGCCGTGGAATACGCGCTGCGTCATGCGGGGAAGAAGAAGGCCGGGCCGCTGTACGTGATGGCGTCCGCGGTCGACGCTATGGTCGCGAACATCCTGCAGTCCGTCGGGTTCGACGATGCCGCCGCCGCATACGGCCGCACGAAACGCTTCGACGGCGAGGCGGACAGTTTTCAGGACGCCCGGATCGGCGCGCTCCTGGCGGAACGCCTTGCTTTGAGCGGGGAACGCCTCGCCGCAGTCGCCCGGAAGGTCTCCAATACTCTGCGGTCCATCGGCGCGGACGTCTCCTCCACCGACCTCGTGCTGGAGCTTGCGAAACACTTCGCGGATGCGTTCGACGCCGTCGGCTCGGTGCAGCTGTCGATCCCGGAGAACGCCTGGAACGACCGCGGATTCATCCTTCAGCCGGAGGAATTCACGTGCCGGATCTCGGCGGCGTCCGCGCGTCTGCTGGATTCGCAATGCCGCGCCGTGAAGGTCCAGCCGGTCGACCTCCGCGTGTTCCCCGCGCTCCGCGTGGAACTGCGCTTCTTCCCGCTTCTGCGGGGATCCCGCCTGGAAACGCCCGTCACCGAGCTGGCGTTCGAGCCGCTCCTCGCACCCGTGGCCGTCTGCGTCGACGAACTCTGCATCGCCGCGGACGAAGCCTGCGGCCGTCACGGATGCGGCGTGGCCACCCCGCTGAAACTCCTGCTGCATTTCGCTGATGCCGAGGTATTCGCGACCGAGGCGATGGGCTGCACCGGCCGGAAAGCCGCCGCCGAGATCCTGAACGAGCTCGCGTCGTTCTTCACCGGCATGATCACCCGCCGTCCCGAAAAGATCACCTGCGCGTGAGCGTATCCCTTTTTCCCCTCGAAAAAAAGAGCCTCGCGATTTTACTCGGGAGGCTCCTGAAGCAGAGCTGTCTGTCGCACCCCGCGGTCTACTTCTTTTTCCAGCAGGCGATCACGACTGCAATGATCACGACGTTGACGACGACCGCAAGAAGGATGAAACTCATTCCCATGCCGCTGTGTGTTTCCATGTTCAGAAGGTGAGGGAGTTCAGGTAGCGGCAGGCGGCGAGCGCGGCGGTGGCGCCGTCGCCGACGGCGGTCGCGATCTGCCGGATGCCCTTGGTGCGGCAGTCGCCCGCGACGAACACACCCGGCGTCTTCGTGAGGCAGGCTTCGTCGGCGGTGATGAACCCGTTGGAGTCGAGGTCGCAGACGTCCTGGAACGGCTTGTTGTCGGGCATCTGTCCGACGGCGACGAACACGCCTTCGAGCGCGAGTTCGGACTCCTCGCCGTTCGCGGTGTTTTTGATCCTGATCCCGGTGAGCTCGGGCTCGCCGATGAGTTCGGTTACGACGGTGTTGCAGAATATCTTCACGTTCTGGCGCGCCTTCAGGATCTGGGCGAGGCTGACCTCGCCCGTGAGCTTCGGCAGGTTCTGGACGATCGTGACGGATTTCGAGGTCTCGGAGAGCAGCACGGCGTTCTGGAGCGCGGTGTTGCCGCCGCCGACGACCGCGACGTCCTTGCCCTTGAAGAAATCGCCGTCGCAGAGCGCGCAGTAGGAGATGCCGTGCCCGATGAGGTCGTCCTCGCGGGCGAGCCCGAGCGGCCTGTGGCGGGACCCGGCGGCGACGATGACGGACTTGCAGAGGTACTGCGTCCGCGGGGTGATGACGGACTTGATCTTGCCGTTGTCGTGGATCGCCGTGACCTCGTCGAGCTCGATCTCCGCGCCGTGGTGGATCGCCTGGTCGACGAGTTTTTCGCCGAACTCGCTGCCGGAGAGTTCGAGGAATCCGGGGTAGTTCTCGATCTTCGGCGAGTACACGATCTGCCCGCCGAAGGATTCCTTCTCCAGGATCATGACGGATTTGCCCGCGCGCCTGGCGTAGATCGCCGCGGTGAGGCCGGCCGGACCGGCTCCGACGATGATGATGTCGAGCATACCGGAAATCGCTCCTTTCCCCGATCGTCAGACGGGCACGGTTGCGGATTCTTCGATGAAGCGGCGGATGTTGGAGACGTTTTCGAACTTCTCCATCTTGCCGCCGCGGACCACGACGAGCGTCGGAGCCTGGCGGATGCCGTACAGGTCGGCGGCTGCGATATCCTCGTTCGCGAGGATCACGTCGTAGCGGATCGCGGCCTGGTCGAGGAAGCGCTTCGCCATCTTGCAGTTCGGGCACGTGCTGGTCGCGAAGAGGATGATGCGGTCCTGCGCGCCCGCGTCCTTCGGGGCCGGGGTCTCGACCGGATGCGCCGGGTCCTCATGCACGGGGCCGTCATGATGCGTCACGGTGTGGTGCATGGACTTGCCGATGTCGTAGGTCTTGCGGTCCTTGTACTCCTGGGACTTGCCGTCGTTCCAGTTCTGGACGGGGCGGTAGTAGCCAGTGATGCGGCTGTAGACTTCGGTCTTCTCGCCGCACTTGGAGCAGGTGTTCTTCTCGCCGGCGATGTAGCCGTGGTTCTTGCAGACGGAGTAGGTCGGGGAGAGGGTGTAGTACGGGAGACGGTAGTTTTCGGCGATCTTGCGGACGAGGTTCGCGGCGCTCTTCCAGTCGGGGAGTTTTTCGCCGAGGAAGGCGTGGAACACGGTGCCGGAGGTGTAGAGCGTCTGGAGCTTGTCCTGGATGTCGAGCGCGGAGAAGATGTCGTCCGTGTAGCCGACGGGCAGGTGGGAGCTGTTCGTGTAGTACGGGGTGTCGTCGTCGCCCTTGG
>JAEEQO010000108.1 GCA_016285335.1 Victivallales bacterium
CTTGATGTTCTTCTCGTACTTGTGAGCGAGCTTGTTCAGCCTGCGTTCGCCTTCGATCGCGTTGCGGATGCCGTCCTCGCTTTCCTTGGGCTTGTGGGAGAGCGCGAGCTTGACGTTGTTCGCCTGTGAGCTCAGGAGCTCCCACAGGGAATTGAGGTTGTCCTGCGCCACGTCGGACAGCTTGGTGTCGACCTTGGAGAGACGTTTCGTGAGGCGCATGATGTTTGCCGTATGGTCGGCGATGCGTTCGGCGTCGTTGGTGCAGTGCATGAGCAGCGGGATCAGGTTGGACTGCGGATTGGAAAGGTGCTGGCGCGTGATCTGGACCAGGTAGTTCGTGATGTCGGACTGCATCTTGTCGACCTGCTGTTCGTCCGTTTCGAGCTGCTCGAATTCCTTTTCATCGACGTGGGCGGCGCGGAAATGATGGTTGACCGCGCGGTCGATCATGCTCCAGGAGAGCTCGACCATCTTGCGGATCTCGATGATGGACTGCTCGATTGCCATGGCGGGCGTGCGGAGGAGCAGCGGTTCCAGCGTGCGCGTGCTGACCGGCTTGGTCTTGTCGCCGGGGATGAGCGTTTCGCAGAGATGCGAGAACGGCTTCAGCACGGGCATGATGGCAAGGACGGTGAGGACGTTGAAGATCGTGTGCGCCATGGCGATGTGGCGTTCCAGGTTCTGCGGGACCGCGGCAAACGCGTCGCCGGGCGTGATGGCGTTCACGATGTAGAGGAAGAACGGCGTCCTGTGTGCGCCGATGGGGATGTAGAGCAGCACCACCATCAGGACCGCGCCGAAGAAGTTGAACAGGAAGTGCGCGAGCGCGGCCTGCTTCGCCACGCGGTTGGCAGTGAACGAAGCCAGGCAGGCATTGATCGTGGTACCGATATTCGTGCCGATCAGGAGCGGGACGGCGGTGTAGAAATTGACGAGTCCGGCGGCGGACAGCGCCAGGATGATGCCGATGACCGCCGCGCTGGCGCTGACCATGAAGACCGCGACCATGCCGATCCCGATCGCGCCGAGGATGGGCAGGAACGGCATGAATCCGTCGGGCGTCTTCGGGGCGCAGTCGATCAGGGAGAAGAGCTTCAGGAACGACGGGAACGTGCCGAGGATGCTCATCTGCGTGCTCATCATGTTCATGCCGAAGAAGAGCATGCCGAACCCGAAGATGGAGTTGCCCCAACCACGGATATTACGTTTTTTGGAGAAAGTGAGAATCAACCCCAGTGTAATGGCGGGCAATGAAATACCGCTGAGATTGAAAGAAATCAGCTGCGCGGTTATTGTCGTGCCGATGTTCGCGCCGAAGATGATGCCGATTGCCTGCACCAGGTTCAGCAAGCCGGCGTTGATGAAGCCGAGCACCATGATGGTCGTAGCAGAGCTGGACTGGATGACCGCGGTGACGAAAGCGCCTGCGATTACGCCGAGAACCGAGTTCTTCGAGAAGAACTGGAGCACGTGCTGCATCTTCTCGCCCGCAATATTCTGAAGGCCGCGGCTCAGGCGCAACACACCGAAGATCAGGAACGCGATGCCGCCGATCAAGCTCATGGACACGGAGAACATGTCGATGCCGAGCAGACGCGCGTCGATGGCGCGGATGAAGATGCCGTGCGCCGGATCGGCCACCTCGATCGCGAAGTGGTATTCGCCGGTCTCGCCGCCGAGGCGGACGAACGTCTGCGCCAGGCCGTTTTTATCGGTCCTGACTTCCGGCGAGAGGACTTTTGGCGAGGATTTGCTGCGCGGCGCGGATTTGACGCTGAAGAAGACGGGCGCGTTCTCGACGGGTTTGCCTTCGGCGTCCACGACCTTGATCACGAGCGGATCGCCCATGACCTCGTTGGTGGCGCCCTGCCGTTCGTCGTTTTCGATCTTCGCGCCCACGATCATGCGGACGAGGACGGATTTGTCCGGGTCGTTCAGCGGGACGATCTTGACGTAGTTGTCGCCGACCTTATGTCCCGCGCGGACTTTCGCGCGCGCCACGCCGACCACGTCGGTCTCCTCGGACAGAGGCGTGATCTCCAGGTCCGAACCGTCGGCGGCCACGAACTTGACCGGCTCGCCGGACAGCACGGGCAGTTTCTTCGCGGAGGCGGATTCGCTGTCCGCCACGCCGCGTATTTCCACGCGGATGTCCCGTTCGAATTCCTCGCCGGGGACCGTGCACTGGTCGGCGCCGTAGATAACGTCGACGCGGCCGATCTTTCCGGTTTGCCCGGACGAACCGTCGCACGAGGTGAAGGAAACGGCCAGAAGAAACGACAGCAGGAGCGAAACGAAGCAGGATGCGAATCTCATAAAGGGACCTTCAGCGATATTAAAAATCAAAGGATAATATAACACTCTTTTTGTCAAAAATCAAGCTGGCCCTTGAAAAAGGCGCAAAGAAGGATTATATTATTCCGGCCGCTTTCCTTCCGAAGCGCAGGCGTCTGCATGGGATGAGGAAAGGAAGTCCCCCCCGTTTTCCGGCTGACGGAGAAACGGCCCCGCAACACGGGAAATGACTATTTGCATCGGGATAACGCGGGCATCCGGGCCGATAAAACTTTTTTGAAATCGAAAGCGCTGTCCGCACATGGGAACTGTAAAATACCTGATCTCCAATAGCATTTACCCGCTGATCGCGTTTGTCGTCTCCCTGGTCCTGACCCGCGTCTGCATCGGCATCCTGCCCCGTCTGGGATACATGGACATGCCGCATGGCAGGCACATTCACAAGAAGCCTGTCCCCCGCGGCGGCGGAATCGCGTTCATCTTCGCATTCTGGATTTCCATCTCGCTTTATACGGCGAAGTTGTGCCATTACGACCTTTCCGGTTTTTCCAGCCTTCCGACCGGGCATTTCCTCATCGCGCTGTCGGGTCCCGCCGTCATCCTGTTCCTGACCGGGCTGTATGACGACCGGTTCGGCATGTCGAGGATCATCAAGCTTCTGCTCCATGTCTCCGCGGGCGTGGCGGTGTATTTTCTGGGAGGCGGCATACACGAAATCAAGATTCTCGGGCACACGCTCACGCTCTCCTGGGTCCTCTCGCTGCCCGTGACGGTGCTCTGTACGGTCCTCGTCGTGAACGCGTTCAACTTGATCGACGGTCTCGACGGTCTCGCCGCAGGGCTTGCGGCCCTTTCCTCCGTCACCATCGCGATCTGGATCTTCATCAGCTGCGGGGACCTGACGATGCTGATCCTGCTTCTTACGTTCTGTACGGCCTGCCTCGGATTCCTGGTGTTCAACTTCTCTCCGGCGCGCATTTTCATGGGCGATACGGGCAGCATGTTCCTCGGGCTCTTCTTCGCCGTGACGATCACGAGCCAGTCCTCGCGGACCGCCACGGTCGCCGCGCTGCTGGTGCCCATGGTCGCCGTCGGAGTGCCGATCTTCGACGTGATCCTGGCGGTCTGGCGTCGCAGCGTGAGGCGGTTCGGCATCCACATGCTGAAGAACAATCTGGACAATGCGGAAGTGGCGACCGAAATAGAAAACGGGCTCGACGCTACGGGAAGGATCGAGATCAAGTCGGCGATCGAAGGAAAAAACGGCGTGATGGACGCCGACCAGGACCATCTGCATCACAGGCTCCTGCGCGAGTCGCACAACAAGACCAGCCGCGCCGTCCTGCTGATGTATTTGATCTCCGTCGCAGTCTCCCTCGCGGCAATAGCCTTCACCTTTATCGACAACATCATGCCGGCTCTCGGGTTCCTGCTGTTCATCATCGGCGTTTTCGTTACGCTCCGCCTCGCGAACGTCGAGCTTCTGGCGTCCATGAGCGTCGTGGCACAGGGGGTCCGCGTCCCCCGCAAGTCTTTCATTCTCACAGCGGCGCATCCGCTGCTTGATTTCATCTTCGTCTCGATTTCCTTCTTTCTCGTCTGGGGGATACTTCCCGCACCGGTCCGGGCCGCCTACAATTTCCGCCTCGCCCTGATCCTGGTCATGCCGTACTTCCTGATTCTGATCTTCTCCGGCATTTACCGCACCTACTGGCTGCGGGCCGGCATCGGCCGTTATTCCCTGCTGCTGACGCTCCTGCTTGCGGCCGCCGTCATTTCTTTTATCTTTTTGAACATCTTTGCCACCAGGAACTGGGTGCTCGCCGATGTTCCGATGCGCATGACATTGATCCTGTTCCTGCTCCATGCGTTCTTTTCGATCACGCTCATCCTGTCCGAACGTTTCCTGCTGCATTTTTTCGAATCCTTCGCGATCCGCTCCTATTTTCTGAAGAACTCCATGGAGGCGGGGCATCACAACACCGTCATCTACGGCGGCGGACTCGGCTGCCGCCTGTACATCGGCAGTCTTTACAGCTCACGCCGTTTCTCGTGCCCCTTCCGGATCCTCGGCATCGTGGACGAAGACCTGTCGCTTCAGAAACTGAACGTCTACGGATTCCCCGTGCTCGGCACCAGCTGGGAACTCGAAGCCGTTTATGAAAAGTCGCCGTTCGATACCATCGTGCTCACCACGGCAAACATTTCCGGCGAGGCCGTCGAAAGGATCCGTGCGTTCGCCGATACACACAATATCCGGCTGACCATGTTCCTGGCGCAGGAGTACCCCGCGGACCTGGAGTTTTTCAGACTGCTTCAGGACAAGGCGATCCACACCGTCCAGAACGCACCTCCGGCCGGACAAGTTGACAAAAACCAGGGACCCGGGCTATGACGCTGCATGAAATCGGCGAAAACCTGGAACAGTATTTCATTGAGATCATCCAGGAAAAACGCCGCGGATCGCTCGACCGCATCACCTACGGCATCCTCTTCCTGGTCTCCAGGTTCTACCGCCGCGCCGTGCAGTTCCGCCTCTGGCTCTACGAAAACCGCGTGATCCGCAACCACTCCATCGGCTGCCTGGTGATCAGCATCGGCAACCTCACCTGCGGCGGCACGGGCAAGACCCCGGTCGTCGAGATCTTCGCCAAAACCCTGAGCAGGAAAGGACGCCGCGTCGCGGTCCTGAGCCGCGGCTACCGCAGCCGCGACAGGTCGTTCCTCGATAAGCTCCGCCGCAAGTTCTCCTCCCGCCAGATGTCCTCGGACCGCACCTCATGGAGCCTCCGCGGCATCGCGCCCCGCGTCGTTTCCGACGGAAAGGACCTCCTGCTGAACTCGCTTTCCGCGGGCGACGAGCCGTACATGCTGGCGACGAACCTGAAAGACGTGGTCGTGCTGGTCGACAAGGACCGCGTGAAGTCCGGCCTCTACGCCATCGAGGAATTCCACACCGACACGCTCATCCTCGACGACGGCTTCCAGTACCTCGGGCTCCGGCCGCACCTGAACATCCTGCTCGTCGACTCCACCTCCCCGTTCGGAAACCATCACGTTCTCCCGCGCGGACTCCTTCGCGAACCCGTCAAGAACATCCGCCGCGCCGATTACATCTTCCTCACGAAATCCGACGGTTCGCCGCGTCTGCGCCACCTGAAGGATTTCCTGCGCCGCCACAACCGCCGCGCCGAGATCATCGAGTGCTGCCACAAGCCGAAATACCTGGAGGAAGTGTTCGACCGCGGCGTCCGGTTCCCCCTCGCCATGCTGAACGGCCTCAAGATCGCCTCGCTGTCCGCCATCGCGAATCCCGCCAGCTTCAACGCATTCCTGACCCAGCACGGCGGCGTGATCGTGCTCGAACGCCATTTCGCCGACCATCACCGTTACAGCCAGCAGGAAATGATCGATTTCGTGAACAGCGCCAAGGCCGTCGGCGCCGAATACATCCTCACCACGGAAAAGGACGCCGTCCGCATGCCGCGTCTCGACCGCCGCGACCTCCCGTTCCTCTTCCTCCGCATCGAGATCGACATCCTCAGCGGACAGGAAAACTTCGACCAGTGCATTACCCGTATCTGCTTCCTGTGACCGTCGACGAGGTCGGCGGCCTGGTCGTTCGAGAGCAGCCGCCGGCAGAACGCGAGCGGTTCGCCTTTGCCGCCGAGGCATCTGCCACTGCGAAAGCCGCAGAACGACCGCCGCAGGAGTTGGGCCTCGCGTGCGCTCAGTACCGCGACGCGGGATTCAGGGCATCACGATACCGCCTTTTCTGCCGTGATTCATTGGACCGGCACATATTTTCCCGTTTTTTCTTGTCAGAAACTGTCGACGGGCCTTGATTTTTCCGGAAACAGATGTATAGTAAATGATGATCGTTTATCAAATGGTCGCTTAGTTCAGTTGGTTAGAACGCATCCTTCACACGGATGAGGTCGAGAGTTCGAGTCTCCCAGCGACCACCATTTTTTTGTCTTTGTACAATCCGCGTCCTCACATAGAATTTTTAGCCTTTTCTTCCTAAATCCACCTCAGTTCGCGAGTTATAAAAAGAACAATCGGCACTCCCTTTCTCCACAGAGAATCCAATAAGTCGCATTTTCGTCTGAGCTCAGCGCGCTTTTTCGCCCCAAATTCTCCGTTTTCGGCGATTTTGAGATGAGGACTCGACCCCATCTCCGATTAAACTCAAACGGAGAATTCTGCGCTATTTTTTTGGAGAATTTCACTTTTACATATCAACGAATTTAGCGCAACCCCATTCTCCGAGTCCTCATACCCCATTTTTCGGGATTGGCTCTCTGTCTTTGACCTCAAAAAATATGAGGTCACGCCAAAACCCAAAAATTCAACGTTACCATAAACGCAAAGACATAACGCCTCGACCTGATATGGGAAGCCTAACGGCGTATTCCCCCAAAGCGGAAATCTTTCCACTTTTCGGGAATAGATAACGAAAAGAGATGTCTTTAAATGTTTCCTCAAAATACGCCGCAACGGTCAACTCGCCGCGGCGCTTTGTAAAAAGCATTTCGTTACGGTCACTTCTTCACGACCGGCACAACTACCCAGCCGGAGGTGGACTCGGTGAACTCGCGAGCCGAGAAGCACCAGATGACGACCTTCTTGCCCTTGATCCAGGCGGCGTCCTTCGCCGCCTTGCGATACAGATTCGTGCGGACGACGGTGGAGGCGGAACCCTTGACCCCAATGCGGTCAACGGGCATCTTCAGCTCGGAGGCGAGGCATTCGGCGAGACCGGCGTTTTCCGCGAGCATGTCGCCGCCGGAGGAGAGGAACAGCGTATGGCTGTCGCCAAGCAGAAGCACTGGCGAGGATTCGTCAATTAGCTTGCCGGAGTATTTCGTGATAGCGAGTTCCTCGGACGGACTGGCGCTCTTGTCGAGGGAGAGCATGAGGTCGCCGACGATTTTGATCTTCTCGTCTTTGCCCTCGAACGCCTCTTTACCAGGGTCGATTTTGGATAATTCGGCCAGCTTCTTCGCGGCAAGCTTGATGCCCGTCTGGTTCCAGTGGGCGTTCTGTTTGCAGTAGACGGGATCTTTCGATGCCGCAAAGGCGTCGTACAGGTCAAGTACCTCAATGCCCTTTGCCCGGAGCTCTTCATAGAACGGCTTCAAGTACATCATGGCATCGCCCTGTTTCAGCCCCTCGAACGGAACGATGGCGCACTTCGGCGGCACAGGCACGACGATGAGCTTGATTCCGAGCTCTTTCAGTTCATTGTTGAACGCTTCCATCGCCGGAATCGGGTCGGCGTTGGTCTTCTTCGAGGACTTGGAGTGTTCCACGATCTTGCCACCGGCGAGTTCGCCAGCGGAGAGATGGGCAAGTTCGTTCTTGCTGTACAGCCAGCCGTCCTGACCTTTGAACGTGATCGTGTTCGGGGTGACCTGTTCCATAGTCTTCTTCGCGATGTCTGCGATGTCGGCGGCATAGGCCATGGTCGCGACTGCGGCAGTAAGCAGAGCAAGCAAAGTCTTTTTCATATTCGGTAGCCTTTCTTGGTTATTTTTCGGTTGAGAGTTCGCCCCAGCAGGGCTCTTGAAGAATGAGATCGCCGTCCTCGAATTCGCTTCGGTTCCAGGAACCGTATTCTTCCTCGAAGTCAGCCCACGGCTTAAGCGTGATCTGAACGGTATCACCAATCCGGAGCCGTGCGGCGTCAGTCCAGACGTTATCCCGCATGCTGGCGATATAAACGAGTGCTTCTGCGTTGCCGTCGATGTCGCCGAGGTGCAGGCTCATCACATGGTCTTTGTACGGAGCCGAGTTCGGACGAGGTACGGAGGTAACGGATAGGACGGTCGCTGAGACCGTCCTTGGTTCCTCGATGGTCAGGAAATCGCTTTCCTCATGCTCACGCAGTTCAAGCGGGGAATCCGTCCAGTCGCCGACGGCAAGTTCGCGGATTGCGAACTCCCACACGACGACCTTCTTGCCGTCAAGGCGGTCACGTCCGCGCAGGAACTCAGAGGACAGCACGTCGCGCGTGGCGTGGGCTCCGGCATCGTTTCTGGCGATCACGTCGATCTGGCGTCCAAGCTCATGCGCGAGCGTTTCGGCGAATCCGGCACGAGTGCCCCAGCCCATGACGTCGAGCGAGAAGATATTGGTGAAGCTGTCACCAAGGAGGAGCACGTCCGACGTGCGATCCTGCACAACGTCATACTGCACGACCTCGACCGTCTGCTTCGGGAAGATATCGTCCACATCCGGGAGCTTCAGCATGTTCGCGATATCGCCGCGCGCTGTGATCGTGGTCTTGGCTCCAGTCTCGGAGTCCGGCTCAGCGTCTCCGATCGCTTCGGCTGTCTTCTTCGCCGCTAGCCGCATGGATTCGGGCGTCCAGTGCGTATCGGTTTTGAGGTAGGATTCCACGCCGTTTTTCCGCATGGCGATGAAATCATCAGTGAAGTCCAGCACGGTCACATCCGCCGCTTCCATTTGTTTCTTGAATTCGTCGAACGATTTGTTGTTTCCGAGCATGTCGCTCGCGCCGAGCTTGTCGCCATAAATGAGCGGCTTGCCGGGAACCGGAATCAGGATCAAACGGATGTCGCGCGCTTTGAGGTCGTCGGCAAACTTCCTGATTGCCGCGACGGGATCGGGATGATCGCCAGCGAGGTCGCGCTTGTGCATGCGGCCGGGTTGCAGGAACCCGGGATTCACAAGGTAGTCGTAGTCGCCGGAATAGAACAGCCAGCCAGAAGATCCGACGATCACCTTTTCGTTGCCAGTGCGGAAGCACTTCGTCAGGAATTCCTGTGCTGGCGTGAGCAGGACAGCGCGAAGGAGCGATGTGTCCTCGATGGCCGTTTCGTACTGCTTGAACGCCTTCTGCGCCGTAGCCGCCGGACGAATCTCTTTCAGCGGGGAAGAATAGGCAAACTGGACGCACGGATAAATGCCGATGACGAGCAGGAAGAATATTGACAGGAACAACTTCTGCGCCTTGGAAACTTCCGTGACCCCGATTTCCCGTTTTGCGATCTCTTCGCGGGAGAGCTTGACTTTTTTCACTTCTGCCATGATTGCGCCTCCTTAGAAGATGAAATAGATGAACGGGTTGTAGCTCTGCGTGGTGAGCGCAATGAGCGAAATAAAGAACAGCAGGATGCACCACGCGATCTTCGGCCAGGTGAGCCGCCGCGTGAAATCCCAAGTCTGCGGCAGAGCCCAGATTGTGATGCCTGCGAGGATGAAGTTCACCACATAGTACGGATTGTAGATCAGGCCGCGCACTGCTTCACCCTGGCCCGGCGTCGCACCGCCGAACATGCACTTG
>JAEEQO010000109.1 GCA_016285335.1 Victivallales bacterium
AGGTATGTTTCCTCGGGCAGATACCCGATGAGTTTCTTGTTCTCGACGTCGCGGGGCGACTTGCCGAACACGGTCAGGCGGCCGCCGGTGGGATACAGCAGCCCCAGCAGCATCTTCACGGTCGTGGACTTGCCGGACCCGTTGGGACCGAGCAGGCCGACCACTTCGCCCTCGCGGACCTCGAAGTCGATGTCGTTGACGGCCTTCGCCTTCGGACGGTTCCAGAAGTCGCGGAAGACCTTCGTCAGGCCGACCGCGCTCACCACCACGGGACGCGCGTCCCCGGCGGCGGCTTGTTCCGTCCGTTTCACTTCCGCGGCCATGGATTATTCCTCCCCGCCGCTCTTCTTCGGCGCGGCTCCGGCGTCCGCGGAAGTCAGGTCTTCGCCCGTGCGGACCAGACGCGCGCTGTTGAAGATGACGATCAGGGTGCTGACGGTATGCAGCGCGGCGGCGGCGATCGGGTTCATGCGCCCGAACACGGACAGGATGATGCCGCAGAGCACGAAGGTCAGACCGAACGCGAGGTTCTGGTACATGATGGCGCTGGTCTTGCGGGAAAGCACGATCAGGAACGGCACGCGGCGGAGATCGTTGGTCATGAGCGCGATGCTGGCGCTGTTGATGGCGACGTCGCTGCCGATGGCGCCCATGGCGATGCCGAGGTCGCCCGCGGCCAGTGCGGGCGCGTCGTTCACGCCGTCGCCGACCACCGCCACGGTCGAAGTCTTCTTGACCTCTTCCACGTAGGCGACCTTGGTCTCCGGCAGGCAGTCGCTGCGGATGTCGTCGATGCTGAGCTGGGACGCGATGGAAACTGCCACGCTCGCGCGGTCGCCGGTCACCATGGCGCAGCGGGTCACGCCGATGGATTTGAGTTCGTTGATGGCGGCGGCGGCCTCGGAACGGATCTTGTCCTTGAAGCCGATCCAGCCGATCACCTTCTCGTCGACCGCCACGTACACGATGCTCATCGCCTCGTGTTCCTTCGCGTCGATCACCGGCAGCGTCACGCCGACGCTCTCCAGCCACACTGCCCGGCCGACCAGCACGCGCCTGCCGTCCAGCATTGCCACGACGCCCTTGCCGGGCACTTCCTGGAATCCGTCGACGGATTTTGCCGGGATGCCGACTTCGGCGGCCAGACGCTGAAGCGCCTGCGCGGTCGGGTGGTTGCTGTGCGCCTCCAGCGAGATCGCGGTCAACAGGAGTTCGGCGGGCTCCACGCCCTCCGCCACGGGGTTCAGGCGAGCCACGGAAAGCTCGCCCTCGGTCAGCGTGCCGGTCTTGTCGAACACGACCGTGCGGATCTTGCTGGCGAGTTCCAGGTGGTTGATGTTCTTGATGAGCACGCCCAGGCGCGCGGCTGCCGCAACTGCCGCCACGATGGTGGTCGGAGTCGCCAGCACCACGGCGCACGGGCAGGAGATCACGAGCAGGGAGATCACGCGGTCCATGCTCCCGCCGGGGAGCCACCACGTGATGATGGCGAGCATCAGGATCGTGGGTGTGTAGTAGCCCGCATAACGGTCGATGATGCGCACGAACGGCGTCTTGTTGCGTTCTGCGGAGCGGATCATCTGCTCGACCTTGCCGAGCGTGGTGTCCTTGCCGAGACGCGTCACGCGGACCTCAAGGCCGCCGGAGATGTTCAGCGTGCCGGCGTACACTTCGTCGCCCGCGTTCTTGTCCTCCGGCATGGATTCGCCGGTGATGGACGCCTGGTTCACGGCGCTTTCGCCGCGGACGATCACGCCGTCGACCGGGAAGTTCTCGCCGGGACGCACGCTGATGATGTCGTCCAGCGCAAGATCCTTCACGGAGACCTCCGTCTCACCGCCCTCGCCGATCTTGTGGGCCGTGCGCGGAGTCAGGCGGATCAGCTCCTCGATGGAACGCTGTGCGCCGCTGGCGGTGTGGGATTCGATGATGATGGTGACGAGCAGGAAGAACGCCACGATGCCGGCGGTGCGGAAGTCGCCGGACGCGAACGCCGCGAGAATCGCCAGCGCGACGAGTTCGTTCATGTATACGCGGCCTTCGATCAGGTCGCGGATGGCGGTCACGACGATCGGCAGCGCCAGCGTGATCGCGCCGAGCGCCGCGCTCAGCTGCGAGGCGAACACTTCATCCGGGAACAGCCATGCCAGCAGGTAGGAGTTCACGATCAGGAAACCGCCGACGAACGCGAACGACGCCCGCCCCATGGAACGGGAGTGCCCGACGCCTTCGCCGATGGGCGCGCCGCAGGAAATGCAGCGCGTCGGCTCGTTCGGATCGATGTCGTGGTCGTGTCCGCAGCAGCAGCCGTCGTGGTCGTGATGATCGTGGTCGTGATGATCGTGATCGTGATGGTCGTGGTCGTGATGATGGCCGCAGGCGCAGACGTCCTGCGCTTCCGCGGCGGGAGTATCGAGTTTCAGTTCTTCAGCCATTATTTCTTCTCCTCCCCGGAACCGCTTCCGGCCCCGGCGGGCGCGGACGCGGCGCGCTGCTGCAGGGGTTCCTGATTCACTTTCAGCCACAGCACGGACTGGCCGCCGCCCTTCACGTCCACGATGAACTTATCCTGCACGGGGGCGATGGCCTCGGCGAGCGTATCGGAGAACAGCGACACGAGCGTCGCCTCTTTGTTCTTGCTGTACTGGTTGAAGATCTCGTTGAAGTACGCGGAATCGGCGGCGACTTCCTCCACCACGCGGAGCTTGTACGCCTCGGCGTCCGCCAGGATCTTCGCGGATTCGGATTTCGCGAGGTTTTCCTGCTCCACGCTGTAGGTCCGCGCCTCTTCCACCACGCGTTCGGCGTCGGTTTCGGAGAGCAGCAGCTCCTGGAACGACGGGATCGTGACGAGCGGCGGCGCGGCGATCTTCAGCGTCAGGTTTTCGAGCGTGACGCCGATGTCCATCGCGGCGATGCGGTCGACCAGCGCGTTCTTGACCGTGTGCTCATACTTGGCGCGGTCGTAGTAGGTAGATTCGAGATTCTGCGTCGCGCTGGCGGAGATCACCACGTCGTCGAGCAGATTCTTCAGC
Source organism: Victivallales bacterium (assembly GCA_016285335.1). The sequence continues at coordinate 3,036 of JAEEQO010000109.1, forward strand.
ATCACGCGCGCCGTGCCGAGCGATGCCACCTGCCCTTTGGACGCGTCGCCGGTGATTGCTCCAGATGCCTCCGGGGTATCCGTGCTGAGGCAGGTCAGATAGAACCTCTGCGGATCGGTCACGCGGTAGGTCATCGTCCATTCGCAGTGCAGGATGGAGTTGTTCCCGAGCAGCACATAGCCGTCCGTGCCGGGCACGAGCTTCTTGTCGGTTTCCGTCGGCTCGGAGCCGTCCGCCTTCACGCCCTGGTAGTACAGGAACTCCGGCTCCATCGGCATGAACGCCGTGCTGGTGATCTCCTGCTTGTTGATCGGGATGCGGACAATGCGGTTCACCGGGGACGGCAGGAACCAGTGCCAGCCTTCCTTGCACTCCTGCTTGAACTTGCCGAACTGCAGCACGATCACGCTCTCCGTGGTCGTGTCCACGATGAACGAACCGCCGAAAATCAGGAACCATCCCAGCGCGACGATGATGAACGCCGCCAGGATGCCGAAAAACATCTTCAGCGCACGGGACAGGAAGTCCACGCCCGTTTTGAGCTGGCCTTCGCCCGGTCCGCCGGATGCTGTCTGTTTCAATTCTTCCGCCATGTCGCGTCGCGCTCCTTATTTCTTCTCCGCGGCTTTGTCCGAGGCAAACGAAGCGGACGTACCGTTCAGGACGTCGAACGGCGCGGACTCGGTGCTGAGGATCAGCGTGGACTTCGAGGACAGGATCTTCTTCATCGCCTGAAGCTTGCGGAGGAACGTGGCGAGCTCCGGCTCCTTCGTGAACACGGCGTAGTAGGCGGCGGCTTCGGCGTCGCCCTCGGCCATCAGCGATTTCGCCTTGGCCTGCGCCTGCGTGATCATCTTGCTCTTCTCGGTATTGGCGAGCGTGCGGATCTCCTCCGCCTTCGTCTTGCCCTCGTCGCGCTTGCGGGCGGCTTCGGTCTCGCGTTCCTGCTTCATGCGGCTCGCGATCGCCGTCGCGGTCTTCTCCGGGACGCCGATGCTGGAGAACAGCACGTCGCTGACCTCAAGCCCGTACTTTTCCATCACGTCCGGGGCGATCATTTCGAGGATCTCAGCACGCATCTGCTCGATCTTCATCAGGTTCGGGTCGGTGTTGATGAGCTGGTCGTAGTCGTACTTGCCGATCACGGCGGCTTTCGCCGTACGCATGCGCCCGCCGAGGTAGCCGAGCGCGGTTTCGAGCTTCGGCGCGGCCTCCTTGAAGCGCTTCAAATCCTTGATCCGGTAGATCACGTTCAGCCCGATCACGACCTGTTTCTGGTCGCGGGTCGTCGTTTCCTCCAGGTGGCCGATGTTGCCGTCGTACGGCCGCTTGCGGATATCGTAGCGGATCACCTGCTGGAAGGGCAGCGGCAGGCGAAGGTGAAGGCCGGGTTCGGCCTCCTTCGTGATTTTGCCCATGGTCAACACCAGGGCGCGTTCCGTGGCGGGCACCTGGTAGGTGAAGATCGCCAGCAGGAAAATTGCCGCCACGATAATGCCGAGGAGGATGGTGGGAAGATAGTAGCCTTTTTTCTTTTCAGGCTTCGGTGCATCTTTCATGATCCGGTTCTCCGTTTCAAGTTGTTGTTATGTAATTAGTTGTCAATCAAATCAGGTTTCGCGCGGGATATTTAGTATACGCCCGCACGCACGAAAGCATTCTATAATGTAGCCCATTTTTCCGTTTTTTCAACCTCATGCGCCCACTTTTCTAAAAAAAAGGAGGGCAAGCCCTCCACAGCGGTTGTGTCCGGCTCCGCTCGGACACGAGGGGAAGCGCCTCAACGAAAAGCGCCCCGTCAATGCGGGGCGCGGACAGGTCTTATCGGACCTGCAGGTCTTATTTTCAGCGGGCATTATTCCCCGCGGAAGATCACTTATCCGATTTCACGGGCTTGAAGAGCGTTTTCGAAGAGACTTCGTAGTTCTTCGGGTCCTTCAGCATCTCGAGGACTTCGGCGGGCGGATTGAGCACCGTACCGTCCTTGTCGATCTGGGCTTTCTCCGCGATCTTCTTGAGCTCAAGCGCCTTCGTGGCGAACTGCACGAATCCGGCCTCCCAGCCGCCGTCCTTCTGCTCCGCCGTCAGGATGTACGAATACGGCCGCATCATGAAGATGTATTCCGGGTTCAGCTTGTACTTCTCCACGAGATACATCTGGTCGATCACGAGGTAGAAATAGAGCTTGCCGTCGTTGCGGAACGGCACGAGCAGCACGGGCAGCCAGGACTCTTCCTTTTCCGCCTTGTCCTTCTCCTTGTCGCCGTCGTCGACGATGGTCACATACCCGCGCAGGGCGTACTTTTCGGCGCCGTCCTTCAAAGAGACGGTGTCCGTCAGGATCACGTCGTCCTTGCATTCGCTGAACGCGATTGTCACGTCGCCGTCGTCCGACTGGAGCTTGCCGGTCTTCAGGAGCGAGGCGCAGGCAGCGGCATCGAACATCGTCTCGGGGGACTTGTCGTCGATCGGCGGATAATACAGCGGAGTGATGCCGCAGGATGTGAACAGAACGGCACAGAACGACGCGGCGATTATCATGCCGCCGCAAAGGATGGACTTCAGCATGGTCAGACCTTTCTCCTGAGTTATGAACAACATATTGCCGCGCGGCGGACCGGATGCCCGCCACGCATTAAACTATTTGACCGCTTTTCCCGCACGGATGTTCCGTAGTTTCACCCGTTTTACAGGAAAAATGCGCAATCAGTATTCCTTCATGTTCAGCACCACCACCGGGGTCGCGACGCAGACCGACCAGTAAATGCACATCACGGCGAAGGACTTGACGATGCTGTCCCAGTTTACGGCGTCAACGGTGAACATCTGCGAATAGCCGTCCATCACGCGGGTGATGAGGAACGGCCGGATCTCCTCGGTGAAATCGGAAAACGCAAGCTGCATGATCAGGCTCACGAAGAAGAACACCAGGCCGCCCGTCGCCGCCACGGTCATGCGCTTCACGAAGACCGAGATCAGGAACGACACCGAGCTGATCGCGGACAGCGCGAAAGCGGAATAAAGCGTGGCGAGGTAATAGGAACCGATGGCTTTTCCCGCCGTGACCAGACCCGCCGACGGAAATTCCCCCGGCACGCCCATGAACAGCGTGATCTGCACCTTCGAGTAGCCGAAGAAGATGACGCCGACCAGCATCGTCAGCGCCGCGAACAGCATCGAATAGAACAGGATGACGGCGAACACGGCGATGAACTTCGCGATCACGATCTGCGTGCGGGAGAATCCGCGCGACAGATACGCCCGCAGCGTCCCGTCCTGCTGCTCGCACGCGATGGCCTCGCCGGCGAACATGAACGCGAAGATCGGCATCACGACCCAGAACAGAATCTGGCAGGAGAAGCGCGCGAACATCAGGCCGTCGCAGAGTTTGACCGGGTCCGAGACCATCATCTTCATGAGGAACGGCATTCCGTTCACCATTCCGCCGGCGGCCTCCTGGAACTTGTCCTGGAATTTCCAGAAGACGAAGACCATCATGACCATCAGGAACGCGAACCCGATGAGCATGATGTAATGCTTCTTCTGGGACGCCATCTTCACGATCTCGTGGTAAATCGACAGGATCATGAGCGCACCTCGTTTCTCACGGTGGATTCCTTCCCGGTCAGCTCCAGGAAGATGCGTTCCAGGCGGTCCGGCTCGTTTTCGAGCAGGGAGACCGCGAACCCGTGTTTCACAAGCGTTTCGTTGAGCTCGGCGGCGCACTCGGATTCCGTCTCCACGCGCAGGACGTCCGCGTCGTCGTCTTTCCGTCTGATGGACAGGATGCGCGTGCCGAACGTCTCCTTCAGCAGTGACTCGGCGCGGTCGGGCTCGGTCGCGCGGATGAGCGTGACGGGCGACCGCCGCAGGATCTCCTCCATGGGCCCCTGCGCGACGATCTTCCCGTGGTTCAGGATGGCGATGTTCGAGCAGATCTTTTCGATCTCGCCGAGCATGTGGCTGGTGACGAGCACGGTCGTGCCGAGGTCGGCCCCGAGGTTGCGGATCAGGTTGCGGATGTCCACGATGCCGTTCGGGTCGAGCCCGTTCGTCGGCTCGTCCAGGATCACGAAATGCGAATCCGGCAGCAGCGCCAGCGTGATCGCCAGACGCTGTTTCATGCCGAGCGAAAACTCCCGCACACGGTGGTTCAGCCACCCGCCGATGCCCGTGTATTCCGCGAGCTCGTCGCGGCGCGCCTTGTATTTTTTTCCCGTGCCGCGGGAGAGGATGTCAAGATTGAGGCGGGCGCTGAGGTCGGGGAAGAATGCCGGGGAATCCACGATCGCGCCGGTCCCGGTCAACGCTTTTCTCGGGTACGCCTCCACGTCGATCCCGTTCACGGTCACGCGTCCGGAATCCGGATGCGCCAGCGAGGTCACGATGCGCAGGAGCGTGCTTTTTCCGGCTCCGTTCGGGCCGATGATGCCGAAGATGCAGCCTTTCGGGATGCGCAGCGAAGCGCCGTCCAGCGCCCGGAACTTCCCGAACGATTTCACCACATTTTCAGCTGTCAGAATGCAGTCGTCCATGATGTCTGTTTCTTTGATTCGGTCTATGTCACAAATTGTTTGTTTTCTTCAGGTTGATGAACCGGAGCGTCGTGCGGTTCTTCTCCGGGGCGACCCGCCTCGGATCGGAAAGGTAGATTTCGCGGTGAACCTGCTCAGCACGGCTCAGGCAGTGATCCTGCATGAACTCGTTCATCGCGGCGAACGTCTCCGGCTCCGTGTCGTACGGCCCCACGTGGAGCATCTGCACGGAGAGGCCGTCCGCCATGGTCTCGAACGTGGCGCGTTCGAGCAGTTCCGCCGGAACTTTTTTGAGCGAGGACGCCCTCGCACGTTCAACGACTTCGTCCGTCACGAACCACGGCTGGCGGATCATCAGGCGATATTGAAGCTTCGACTTGTCGAGCTCACAGCCGGGCTTCCACGCGTCCGAATCCATGCGCCAGAGTCCTTCCAGCGGAAACACCGTGTATTCCTGATAATCGGGGGGCGTCCAGCCGCTTTTCGGCATCATGCGGATGGTGTAGGAAAGCGTGTAAAGCAGCCCGACGACCGCCTGAAACTCCTCGTCGGCGGGACTGCCCGCGCCGTCCACGACGAAATAGTTCATCGGCGGCACGTCGATCACGGCGGGCGCGGCTTTCGCGAGGTAGAAATCCTTCTCGGTCTTCCGCCATTCGTACTTCGCCGCGGCGGGCTTTTTCGTGGACTTGGTCTTCGGCATGAAAAACTCTGTTTTGAGGCGGAAAGAAAATTACTTCCTCGGGATCTTGAGCTTCTGCCCGATCTGCAGGGTGTCGTTCTTCATGTTGTTCGCCTTCTTGATCTCCTGCACGGTCACGGTCTTCCCGTATGCCTCGCTGTACGCCTTCGCGATCGTGGAGAGCGTCGCGCCCTTCTGCACCTCGTAAATATCGTAGTCGTCCGCCGTGGAAACGGGCGTCGGCACGGCCGCGACGGGCGCGGGCGTGGCGGCGAGCTTGTCGATCTTGGAGAGGATCGCCTTCATCTGCGCCTCGCGGGCGTCGGCGTCAGCGGCGGACTGGCGTTTCACGGCGGCGATCTCGCTCAGGAGCTTCTGGTTCGTCTCCTGAAGCGCGGCGAGCTTGCGTTCCAGCTCGATCACGCGCGTTTCGAGCTCGGCGTTCTCGTCCTGCACGGCACGGAGCTGGGCGGCGGTGTTGCCCGCGAGCTCTTCCACGTAGGACACGATGTCGCGGCGGGTGCCGGTCGAGGCGTTCCTGGCCGCGGAGGCAGTCCCGGTCGCGGACGAGGCGGAAACCGGCTGCGGCGTGGCGCCGGCGGACTGCACGGCCTGAGCAGAAACGAACGGCGCAGCGAGCACGGCCGCGGCGAAAACGAATATGGCTGAAAATCTCATGGATCTGTCTCCTTTTGTCTGGTGGTCTTTCGGCATACCTTATAATTTAATGCCGGAATGCGAGAATGCAACCCGTTTTTTGTTTTTTTCGGGCGTATTTTCGGAAAATGATTTGATTTTCGGCGTTTTCGCGGTAAGGTAAATCACTCGCATTTTACTAAGGAGACGATGCACATGTACGACCGCATTCTCAAATTCTTCAACGACAACGACCATTTCGCCAAGGAAAACGGCATGGCGATCACCCGCCTCGAAGAAGGCGCCAGCGAAGCCGTCCTGACCGCGACCGACCGCCATTTCAACGGCATGAACATCATCATGGGAGGCGCGCTCTTCACGCTCTCCGACTTCGCGTTCGCCGCCGCGATCCACACATTCGGCTTCCGCGCCGTCGGCATGAACACCTCCACCTCGTTCCTGAAGCCCGGCAAGGGCGTCCCCGGCGCGAAATTCACCGCCCGCGCCAAGGTCGTTTCCCGTACGCGACGCACCGGCGTCTTCGACGTGAACGTCTACGACGACGAGGGCCGCCTCCTCACCCACAGCATCATGACCGGGTTCATCACCGAGACCCCGCTCTTCGAAGACTGATTTCCCGCACGTTTTCAACCTCAAAAACATTCTCCCGGAGCCGCACACATGACACCGTTCGAATACCTTCACCCCGCCG
>JAEEQO010000110.1 GCA_016285335.1 Victivallales bacterium
AGAGCAGCGAGAGCAGACGGTGCACGGATTCCTCGTCGCCGAGGATGCGGTCGGGCGTCATGGCCCCGCGGTCGGGGATGATGTCCTGAAATTCGCCTTCCTCGCCCTGCTGGATGGGGTCGTGGAGCGAGAACGTGCGGAGATCGGCGAGGCGGAGGCCCGTGACGGTGCGTTCGCTGAAACCGAGGTTTTCGGCGATCTCGTCGTCTGTGGGCTCGCGTCCAAGCTTTTCCGCGAGTTTCATCTTGACGGATTTGATCTTGTTGATCTTGCCCGCGGACTGGACCGGGATGCGGATCACGCGCGCCTGGTTCGCGAGGGCGCGGCGCATGGACTGCTTGATCCACCATGCGGCATAGGAGCTGAACTTCGCGCCCTTGGCGGGGTCGAATTTTTCCACGGCGCGCATGAGGCCGATGTTGCCCTCGGAAATGAGGTCGAGCAGGGGCAGTCCGAGTCCCTTGAAATCGTGGGCGATCTTCACGACCAGGCGCAAGTTCGCCTCGATCAGCGTGGCGCGCGCTTCGTCGTGCGAATCGTTGTCCCTGCCGTGGATCTGCGACGCCAGCACGACTTCCTGGTCCTTGGAAACGAGCGAGATCTGGCCGATATCGTGCATGTAGACCTTCATCGTGTCGTTTTTCGTGACCGGGCCGTGCTTGGCCGCGACTTTCGCGTTCTTCTTGTCGAGCTGGGGGTCTTTCGACTCCTTCATGAACTTGGAAAGATCGATCTCGGAGGCGTCTTCGACGTCTTCCAGCTGGACCGGCGGCATGTCGCCGTCGAGCGAATCCGCGAGAAGGTCGGCGGGCTTTTTCGCCGGGACCGCGCCGGTTTCGGCTGAAACGGCCTGGGCCGGGGTTGCCTGAACCTTGACTTTGATCTCTTTCCGTTTCGATTTCGAGGCGAACAGGGATTTCTTCGCCGCAGTCTTTTTCGCGGGCGAAGCGTCCTTTTTCGTTTCGGATTGATCGGGAACGGCTTCGGTTTTGACCGGAGCCTTCTTCGCCGGGACGGCCTTCGCGGAGACGGCAGACTTTTTCGCCGTCACGGGCTTGATCTCGACCTTGACGGATGGGCTGCCGACTTCGACTTTGACCGGGGCCTTTTTCGCGGGAGCTTTTTTCGGTTCCGCCTTGACTTCGGCCTTTTTCGCGGGAGCTTTTTTCTGTTCCGCCTTGACTTCAGCCTTTTTCGCGGGAGCTTTTTTCGGTTCTGCCTTGACTTCAGCCTTTTTCGCGGGAGCTTTTTTCTGTTCCGCCTTGACTTCAGCCTTTTTCGCGGGAGCTTTTTTCGGTTCCGCCGTCTTCACGGGCGTCTTCTTCGCGACCGGTTTCACTTCCGTTTTTTTCGCCTCGATTTTCACGGGCGTCTTCTTCGCAGCCGCCTTTTGCGCGGTTTTCTTTGCCGGTTCGAGCTTGACAGCAGGCCTGAATTTTGTCTTCGCGGAAACGGTTTTGACTTCCGGTTCTTCGATCAGGACTTCCGCCCTGAACAGCTTTTTCTTCACGGGGACGGCTTTTTTTGCTTCGGCATTCTTCGCGGGAACGACTTTTTTCCCGGCAGCTTTTTTCACGGGGACGGTCTTTTTCACTTCGACCGGCTGTTTCGGCGCGGGCGCGGGCTTCGACGAAACAGATTTGCGCGCTGCCGCCTGTTCGGATTTCCCTTTGCCGGAGGAATTTTTGCCCGGCCGGGAGGGAGCGGCGGCTTTCGCGGCTTTCCCGATGGCGGAAGCCGCTGTTTGTTTCTGTTTCGCATCATTTTTCATCGAAAAAAGACTCCGGTGATTTGTTTTCCCGCAATGGACTGCTATATTGATATACGGCGGCCGTTTTTCTGCCCGGCCTCGTGTTGCCGGACAGGAACCAAACATGCAGGATGTACCCCTTGATAAAAAAACAAGTGCATATATTATACTTCCTAAATAGAAAAAAGGCAAGCGTGAAATGATAAAAAGAACATGGAAAAGCACATTTTTTAAATTAATATCGAAAGCAAATGAAGCGCACAGACGCTTCGGTCCCATGGAATCCGACATGGCGCCGATCGCGCTGCTCCGCCTGATCTGCGGTGGTCTTTCATCGTCCGGCAAGACCCCGAAAACGAAGCCGAAACGCGGCGCGGAAGATGCCGCGACCGCCCCGGAAACATTGAAAAAAAGCACATCCGGCGCGCCGGGCGGAAAACGTCCGTTTTTTTATGTGACGGCGTCGCAGTCCCGCGCGGAACAATGCCGCGACGACCTGACCGCCTGGGCGGAAGTCGCGGGCCGCGAGCTGACCACGCACATGCTGCCGGACGGTTCGACGCGCCGGCAGAGCCTGCTGCAATCGGATTCCCCGCGCGCCGAGGCGCTGCATCGTCTTCTGCTTGACCCGCCGGACGTCTTTTTCGGGTCCGTCACGAGCCTGACGTCGCCCGCGCCTGTGCCGCGTCTGATGCGGGAGAGCGAACTGGAACTGAAGGTCGGCGCGGAATTGGACCTGATGGTGCTCGCGGAGCGTCTGGTCGAAATGGGCTATGACGACGAAGTCGAGGTCGGCATGCCCGGCGAGTTTGCGCGGCGCGGCGGCCTGATCGACATTTTTTCCTCCTCGGAGGCGATGCCGGCCCGCGTGGAGTTTTTCGGCGACACCATCGAAAGCATCCGGCTCTTCCGTCCCGATACCCAGCTGTCGAGCGGCAAGGTGGACTCCTACCGCGTGATCCTGCGGTCCGGGTCAGGCGGCGACGCGGTCATGATGAACGGGACGGAGGCCGCATCCGGTCCGGCGTCCGACTATCTGCTGGAAGGCGGCTTCGTGCTGGTGGAGGAGGTGCCGGGCGAGATACGGACGCATCTGGACCGCTACGGCACGCCGGAAGAGTCGGCACAATGGGCGGAGTTCGAGGCGAAACTGCGCGCGGAGGGGCGTCTGGTCGCGTTCGAGGACGCCGCCGGCGCGGCGGAGACGGAAAATGGCCCGTGCGAGGTCTTCCCGTGCTACTCCACCGGACGCGACGCGATGGCGGCCGCCGCGGGGCACGAGTTCGCCGCGGAACGCGAGAACGGCGAGTCGCTTGACCAGGCGTTTTCGGTGCTGGCGCAGCAGCTGACCGCGAGCCGGATCCGCCAGTGGGTCGAGGAGAAAACGCGCGTGGCACTGCTTGTGGGGCCGGATTCCGACCCGCATCAGGTGCGCCGCTGGATCCTGGACCATGACCTGTGCGAAAACGACCTGCTGACCATCGAGGAGGGCGCTGTCCCGTGCGGTTTCTTCCTGCCGAAGGAAAAGCTCGCGGTCCTGACCATCCGCGAGCTGTTCGCCCTGCCGTACCGACGCCGCAGCATGGCGCACGAGCTTCAGATCGAGGACGACACGCCGGCGACCGAGGCGTCTCCGCATGAGGATGCCGCGGGCATCATTTCCGCCGGGGACCTGGAGGAGGGCGACTACGCGGTCCACCTGAACTACGGCATTTGCCGGTATCATGGGCTGGAGGTGATGGATGCCGCCGGGGCGCGCGTGGAGATGATCCGGCTGGAGTTCGGCGACGACATGATGCTGCGGATCCCGGTGCGTCAGGCGCATCTGGTGACGCGTTACGTCGGCTCGAAAAACACGCGCATCACGCTCAGCCGTATCAATTCCAAGCGATGGGAGAAGGCGTGCGACGAGGCGCGTCATTCCGTTCAGAACCTCGCGTTCGAAATGCTCAGGATCCAGGCGATGCGCATGAAGCAGTCCGGCACGGCGTTTCCCGCGGACGAGCCCGAACAGGCGCTGTTCGAACAGGCGTTCCCGTTCAAGGAGACCCCGGACCAGCTGCGCGCCGCCGCCGAGATCAAGGCGGACATGGAGTCGGCGCGCCCGATGGACCGTCTGTTGTGCGGCGACGTGGGTTACGGCAAGACCGAACTGGCGATGCGGGCGGCGTGCAAGTGTGCGCTTTCCGGGCGGCAGGTGGCGATGCTGGTGCCGACGACCGTGCTGGCGCAGCAGCATTATTTCTCGTTCCTGGAGCGATTCGCCGGGACCGGGATCGTGATCGAACAGCTTTCCCGCTTCAAAACGAAGCCGGAACAGCAGAAGATTCTGGAACGCCTCCGGCGCGGCCGGATCGACATCGTGATCGGCACGCACCGCCTGGTGCAGAAAGACGTTTCGTTCAGGGACCTCGGGCTCGTCATCATCGACGAGGAACAGCGCTTCGGCGTGCTGAACAAGGACTACCTGAAACGCCTCCGCGCCACCGTGGACGTGCTGACCATGACCGCCACGCCCATCCCGCGCACGCTCCATATGTCGCTGTCCGGCATCCGCGACCTCAGCACGCTGATGAACGCGCCGGTGAACCGCCTTCCCATCCGCACCGTTTTCGCACAATACGATCAGAACATGGTGCGCGTGGCGATCGAACGCGAGCTGAACCGCGGAGGCCAGGTGTACTACCTGCACAACCGCGTGAAGACGATCGACACCGCCGCGCTCGAGATCGGCGCGATGTTCCCGGATGTCCCGCTCGGGATCGCCCACGGCCAGATGGACAAGGCCGAGCTCGAGGACGTCATGACGTCGTTCATCGAGGGGAAGACGAAGATCCTGGTCTGCACCTCCATCATCGAATCCGGCATCGACATCCCGAACGCGAACACCATCATCATCGAGCGCGCCGACCGCTTCGGACTCGCCGAACTCTACCAGCTGCGCGGCCGCGTGGGACGCTGGGTGCGGCAGGCGTACGCGTACCTCTTCCTGCCGAAGGACGGCATCCTGACCGGGGACGCCCGCAAGCGCATCGCCGCCATCCGCCGCTACACACACCTCGGCGCGGGGTTCCAGCTGGCGATGAGCGACCTGGAGATCCGCGGCGCGGGCAACATCCTGGGCGAGGAGCAGAGCGGCCAGATCAACGCCGTCGGATTCCATCTGTACTGCACGCTTCTGCGCGACTGCGTGGCGATGTTCAAGGGCGAGAAGCTCCCGACCGCGCCGGACTGCGAGCTTTACCTCGATTTCCTGAGTTTCGCAGTCGAGCCGCCGCCGGGCAGGATCGCCGCCGGGATCCCGCTCGACTACATCGACTCCCCGCGCATGCGGCTGCACTGCTACCGCCGGCTCGCGATGTTCACTGCCGAAAGCGACCTCGATGCGTTTGCGTCCGAGCTGCGCGACCGTTTCGGCCCGGTCCCGGCGGAGGTCGACCATCTCCTGCAGACGTGCCGTATCCGGCTGGCCGCGGCGGCTGCCGGCATCACGAACGTGACCTGCCGCGACAACCTCGTCTATCTGGAGAAAAACAAGCGCATGCTCCGGCGCGACGGCTTGATCCCCGCGATCCTGCCGAGCCTGACGCCCGCGCAGAAACTGAAACTGGTCCTGCGGACCGTGCGGGAGTTCATCCCGCTGGCGGAACAGGACTGAAAATCTGCTTTTTTGGAATTGAAAGAAGGAGGCCCGCCATGAAAATGACCGCCGTGCTGAACGACATCACGAAACTGGACGTGGACGCCATCGTCAACGCCGCGAACTGTTCCCTGCTGGGCGGCGGGGGCGTCGACGGCGCCATTCACCGCGCCGCCGGACGGCGTCTCTACGAAGCCTGTCTCAAATTCGGCGGCTGCAAGACCGGCGAGGCGCGCATCACGCCCGGATTCGATCTGCCCGCGCGGTTCGTGATCCATACGCCCGGCCCGGTGTGGCGCGGCGGCGGTCGCGGCGAACCCGAGCTGCTGCGTTCGTGCTACCTGAACTCGCTGACACTGGCCGAGGAGAACGCCTGCCGCGTCGTGGCGTTCCCCGGCATCAGCATCGGCGTGTACGGCTACCCGCTGGAGCCCGCCGTGAAGATCGCCGTGGGCACGGTCGGCGCGTGGACCGGGAACCTGCCGGAGGAGGTCATCTTCTGCGCGTTCTCCGAACCCGTGCTGGAGGCGTATCAGCGCGTGCTGGATGAATTCTTTATCGCAAACGGGGAGCGGACTGTATGAAATTGGCGACTCGGATTGTCCTGTACTGTTCCGCCGCTTTTCTGCCGGTCGCCCCGGTCTGCATGGCCGATGATGCGCCCGTTGCGCCCGCCACGCCGGATATCGCGATCCCCGCCGAACTGCCGCAGGGGCATCCGCGCATCTACGCGTTCGAGTCGGACCGCGAAAATCTCCTGAAAAAGATCCGCGAAAACCAATGGGCGGGCGACATGTATGCACGACTCGAACGTGAGGTGAGGCCGTACGTGGAACGTCATAAAAACGACCCGGACTGGATCGTCGGACGGTTGCGGATGAACTGGACGGACGGCAGACGCCACACGGTTTTCCACGCGAAAAATAACGCGCTCCCGCTGGCGGAGCGGTCCGGCAACGCGAAGTATCCGACCGTGAGGCTGGCCGCCGGGCGCGTCGGCAACGGAACGGAGCAGAAGATCGAGGACCTGATCCCGTTCGACGACGGCGACCTGAAGCTGATGCGCGACGGCAAGCAGGTCGATGTGCCGTCCGACGAGTCCGGGCTGGCGTTCGAGAACGAAAACATGACGATCCTGAACCTGGCGCTGCGGGCGGCCATCGTGTATTATTTCAGCGGCGACGAGGCGCATGCGAAGTTCGCGGCGGACATCCTGTGGGTGTTCGTGCGCGGCGCGGCGCAACAGGAGCAGATCAACCCGGAGGACACCGCGCCGAACGAAAAAGGCGAGGTCAGTTCGCACGGTTTTCTGAGCTACGAGACGCTCGGCGACGGGCGGCGCTACATTGCCGTGCCGCTGATCTACGACTTCATCTATCCGTACCTCGACCGCGTGTATTTCGAATCGGACGAGTTCAGAAATGGCCGCAAAGTCGGGCAGGGGGCGCTGTGGGCGCCGGGCCATCCGCAGGGCAAAAAGTGGGCGTTCGAACAGTTTCAGATCATGTTTCAGAAGATGGTCGAGAACAAGATCTCGCGAGGCGGCGGTCTGCTCGGAAACTGGAACCTGAACGAGCATCTGTGCGCCATCCCGTACACGCTGGCGATGGACGATGACGCGGACATGCCCCGCGGCAAAGGGCGGCGGTATTATCTTGATCAGCTGTTGAACCGCACGACGCCCGGAAACGGCGCGTACAAGGATGTGATCGCGGCCAATCTGCAGCCCGATACCGGACTGTGGCCGGAACCGCCCGCGGGGTACGGACAGGGCTCCGTCCAGCAGCTTGTGCAGTTCGGCTGGATGTACGACCGGCAGGGGATCCACGTGCTGGACGATCAGCCTCTGCTGATGAAAGGCGCGTGCGCGTTCCCGCAGGTGGCGTTTCCGAACGGGCGTTCGACGGCCTGGGGCGACGGCAGTTACGCGGCGATGTACACGCTTCAGGCGGAGCTGATGATCGCGTATGCGCGGGCGAAAGGCGATCGCGCGCTGGAGGAGACGTTCACCTCGATGCTGAACTTCGCGGGCGGACGCGAGTTCAGCGGCGACCTGTGGCTGCCGCTCTTCGCGTTCGTGCCGGAGCTCGCGCCGACCTCGGCGAAACCGGCCATCCCGCGCGTGTCGTTCAGCCCGGCCCACGCGCTCCTGATGGGGCGTTCGTTCAGCTCGACGGGACGGCCGGAAGACGCGCTGGCGTACAGCGTGTACGGGTTTTCGGAGAAGTCGGGGCATTACCACGAAAACGGCCTGGCGATGGAGCTGTACGGCGGCGGGCATATCCTCGGATGCGATTTCGGGGCGGGGCCGAACTACTGGCACATCCAGCACCGGATGTTCAACCGGATGGCCGTGGGGCACAACACCGTGGTCGTGAACGGTGCGGAGATCGGTTCGAAGGACTATCTGCCGCTCAGAATCAATCTCGCCGACCCGATGCCCGTGCCGGGCGAAGAACCGAAGCCGGGAAAGTCGGAAAAATACCAGTTTTCCGATGTTTCGACGACCTTGAACCTGAAAACGCTGAAGGCGGAACTGCGGCGTGTGAATGCCATCGTGCGGACCTCGCCGAAGACCGGGTTCTACATCGACATCTTCCGTGTGAGAATGCTGGAGGGCGAGGGAAGGACATTCGACTACCTCTACCACAACCTCGGGACGGGATTTAAGTACGAAATGGACGGCGGCAGGGAGATTTCTCCGTTCGATCCTGCATCCGGGTTCGGCTACGATTTCCTGAAGAACGTGCACGGCATGGAGGGAACAGGCGCGGTCAAGGGGAGCTTCGACGTTGGGAAGGACGGCCTGAAGATGAATGTCTTCATCCCGGCAAGCGATCTCCGGCGCGAGTTCTACGCGGCGGAATCGCCCGCGAACTTCCGGTATTTCGACGGTTTCTTCAGGGAGAAGCCCGTGCCGACGCTGATGATCCGCCGGACGGACGCCCATGCATGGGACCAGCCGTTCGTCGTGGTCTACGAGCCGGTCCGTGTGGACGATGGCGGCCCGCATGTTTCCTCGGTAAACGTTTTTTGGGATACCCCCACATCCAACGCGCTTGTTACGCCTCCCGACGGGCAGGTCATACTGGATATCCGTCTGGACGACGGAAGCATATATTATATCACCTGTACCGCAGGGAAAGAACCGGACGGTTCGGACGGGACATTCAGTGTCATGTCCGATTTGCCCTTCCTTCGGCGGTGAACGGGAGGTTTCCTGTGCGCGCTGAACGAGTTTCAGGCGTAACGGAAGATCAGAAAAAGGGGAGAAAGGGTGAACACGTGCCGTCGCGTAGCGCGGCACTAATTCAGTGGAGGACTTGTCCTCCTCAGAACATGCGGCGGACGTATTCGAAGAGGATGACGGTGGCGGCCTGCGCCACGTTCAGGG
The DNA here is from genome assembly GCA_016285335.1 of Victivallales bacterium. Next base: position 8,785 of record JAEEQO010000110.1, read on the forward strand.
ATTCGGCGTCGCCGGGCATCGGGATGTTCAGCCCGCGCGAATTTTCGAGCTCCGCCACGCCGGTCGCCTCGCAGCCGAGGATGATCGCGCTGCGGTCGAAGAGGTCGGGCTCCAGAAACACGTTGCCGCCGCTCGCCGGGAGGGTGCGGTAACAGGTCTTCACGCCGAGTTTCCGAAGGTCCGCGGCGAGCTCGGTCAGGTCGCCGCCGTAGCGGATTTTGAGCGAGAACTGTGCCCCGGACGCCGAACGGACCACCTTGTCCGAAAACGGGTCTGCGGTGCCGCGCGTGAGCCAGACTTCGTGCAGGCCGACGGCGCGTGCCGTGCGGAGGATGGTGCCGAAATTGCCGGGATCGCCCACGCGGTCGAGCACGAGCGCGAACGGATCGGCCATGGGCGCGTCCATGGGGACGGGCGCGGGGCGGCGCGACAGCACGAGGATGCCCTGCGAATGCACAGTGGGCGCGATGCGGTCGAACTCCGATTGCGGGAGCACGACGGGTTCGACCGGGGAGGGAAACGGCAGGGACGTGTCTTCGCGGAGGATGACGAGTTCGACGAGGTCCGGCGCGAGCGTGACGACTTCACGCGAGGCGCGGAGGCCGTCGCAGAAACAGTATTCGGAATCGCGGCGGCCGTGCCGTGTCCGGAGAGCCCGGAGCAGCGACTCGGTGCGTCTGGTCAGACCGCCGGATTCGGACATCCGAAGCCCCCGAAATCAGGCGGCGGGCTTTTCGGCCGGAGCGTCGGCGGGCTTTTCCGCGGGTTTTGCCTCTGCGGGCT
>JAEEQO010000111.1 GCA_016285335.1 Victivallales bacterium
CATCCGCGCCCTGCCGGTTGTATCCCACGGCGGCGGAGACCGGATCGCCCGCGTCCACCAGCCCCACGAAATGCACCCCTTTCACGACTCGCCCGTTGTTCACGTCCAGGCATGGGATAATACGTTTGGCAAGCATCTGCGGACAGCTCCTTCGTTCGGTTGCAAAACAGCGGAAAAATCTATCCTATTACTATACATGAAAATGCGCACATTTTCAAGGCGTTTTCGAGCCGTTTTCAGCTTGTTTTCCGGCTTTTTGCGCGCGCACGGGAGATTTTCGGAAAAAAACGCCGCCCGGATGAACGGACGGCGCATACGGGACGAGACTGCGGTCAGCTTTGCGGAGGCGGAGGCTGCTGCGGAGGATTGCCGCCCTTGTCCGCATCGTGACCTTCGTTCGAAGGCCGCGGCGGACGCGGAGGCCGTCCCTGTCCCTGCGGACGGTTCTGGTTCTGCGGACGGTTGTTCTGTCCCTGCGGACGCTGCTGCCCCTGCGGACGCTGCTGCCCCTGCGGACGGTTCTGGTTCTGCGGACGGTTTTGCCCCTGCTGGCGCTGTTCGCCGGACGGTTTCTGCGGACGTTCGCCGGGCTTTCTCTGCTGTCCGTGCGGCCTCTGCTGCTGTCCTTCCTGCCCGCCCTGTTGCGGACGCGGTGGTCTGGATGCGGCGTCGGGCCGGACAGCTTCGTCGGATTCGGACGTCTTCTGCCGGGCAGCGTCGCCCTGGCCCTGCCCTTGCCCCTGCCCTCCGGCGCGGATCTTGTATTTATCGAGGTACACGACCGAGACCTCGGAAGCGGGACAGACCACGGTATGCGTGGAGTCGTCCAGCTGGACCGTGACTTTCTGCGTCAGCAGGTTGCGGTCGACAATGCGTCCGCGCCCTTCCTTGCACTCGCAGAGTTCGCCGCGGCGCGGCATGGTCTTTTCGAGCTCAAGATAGCCTTCATGCTCGTATTTCAGGCAGCATTTCAGTCTGCCGCAGATGCCGGAGATGGTGGACGGCGTGAGCGAGAGGTCCTGTTCCTTCGCCATCTTCACGTTGATGGACGCGAAATCCTTCAGGAACTGGCAGCAGCAGAGCGGGCGTCCGCAGTTGGCGATGCCGCCGAGGATGGCGGTCTCGTCGCGCACGCCGATCTGGCGCAGTTCGATGTGCGTATTGAACTCCTGCGAGAGCTGTTTCACCAGCTCGCGGAAATCCACGCGCCCGTCCGCGCTGAACTGGATCGTGATGAGCTTGCCGTCGTAGGAATAATGCGCGTTGATGAGCTTCATGGGCAGGCCGAGGCGGTCGACATACTGGCCGGTGATCCGCAGCGCCGATTTCGCGCGCATCGTGTTCTCGTGCGCCTTGCCCTGGTCCACCACGGTCGCCTTGCGCAGGATGGTGTAGATCTCGTTCTTCCGGGCGGAAAAGACGGTCCCGCCCGATTCTTTCTGGTCCTCCTCGGCGGGAGGCGGAGTCTCGGCGGGCACGGCCCCCGCCGGAGGCGCGTCGAACTGCTTCACGATCTGCCCGTAGTCCAGATAGAAATCCTTTCGGATCACGCAGCTGTCGCCGATGTGGAGCCCGAGCGAGGAATCGCATTTGGCGTTGTATCCCGAACCGTTGTCGAGCTGTATCCCGTAAACAATATCCATACGGTACCCAAAAATCCCTTTGTGCCTGGAAAATCCGAACAGCCGCCCTGTCCGGATTCAGGCCATGTTCAAATCGTGGAAAACGTCACCAGCTCGTGACGAGTTTTTTCTTCTTCGCCAGCGTATTGATGTCGCTGGAATTGTTATCCTTCTCGTTGACGCCGAACGAATAGACCGCCACGCGGCTGCGGAGGTCCTGGCCGCTGCGGCCGTTGACGCCGTTGACCGCCTTGATCGCAGGAACATTGCTTTCGCTGAGCTTGCCGTCGAAATTGAAGTCAAGCGCGACCTGGTACGGACGGCCCCACGGGTCCAGGATGCCCTTGTTCTCATCGTAGCCGACGCCGACTTCATAGAACACCATTTTCTTGGAGTTTTCGCCGGTGAGGATCTTGCACATTTTGGTGTAATCGGATACGAGACCGTCGTTTGAAGAACTGGTCCCGGTCGGCCAGCAGGAGAATTCCGATTCGTACATCACGATGGCGGACTTCAGGGACATGCACTCGGTGCTTGCCTTGGATTTCTTCGCGTTGTTGCGGACCGTGCCGAGCGCGGGGAAGACGAGGCCGGCGAGGATGCCGATGATGGCGATCACGACGAGAAGTTCGATCAATGTAAATCTTTTGACGGAAGAGTTTTTCATGGCATTGGTTCCTTATGGGAAAGTGGTAAGGTTAATTCGCTTTCGGGTTCTTGAAGTTTGCGATGTCGTCGCCCAGGCCGGGATACTTTTTCGTGGATTCCTCGGCGTCGCCGACGCTCTTGTCGCGTCCGATGGAGTACACGTCGTAGGAGCCCGTGTTGTAGATGCCGGGGCTGCGGTAGCGGATCGCGCTCCCCCAGGAGTCGCGGATCTTGTCGGCGTTGCCGCCCTCGCCCGCGATCTTCACGCAGGTTTCATACGCTTCGCCGAGGAAATCCGGGTCGAGGTTGATGGAGTGGAAATCCCCGCCGCCTTCATTGTAGTTGGATCCGCCGTTCGGATAATAATACCCGTTCTTTGCCTTGTAGTTCTCGTTCGCGACGCGGATGATCTCCAGGATCGTCCGAGTCTTCGTCTCGTCGGCGCGGCGGTAGGCGATCTGCGTGACCTTGATCGAGATCGCGGCAAGCAGGGCGATCACGATGATCACGCACAGAAGTTCGACTAATGTAAAGGGGCGTTTGAAGCGTTTCATAACATTCTCCCGGTAACGGTTGGATTTTGATTCAATACGTACTATATCATGCAAACCCGCGGAATACAACCGGATTTCCGTGAAATAATCCCAAAAAAGTTTTGTTTTTTTTCAAAGGTCATTCGGCGGACGCCGCTTCCGAAGATGCCAGGATCTCCTGTTTCAGCGCCTCGAACGCCTCCTCCTGCGGCAGGTTCGCGAACGGCACGCCTTTGCGGAACAGCGCCACGTTGCCGTTTTTCGAGCCCGCCAGACCGAATTCCGCGTCCTTCGCCTCGCCGGGTCCGTTCACCACGCACCCCATGACGGCGATCTTCTTCAGCCCGATGCGGCGGCCCGAAGCCTTCAGCGACGCCACGAATTCCTCCACGCGCGACGCCATGCCGATCAGGTCGTACTCCGTGCGGGCGCAGGTGGGACACGACACGATCTCCGGGTATGCGTCCCGCAGCCCGCAGACTTCCAGCAATGCGACCGCGGCTTTCACTTCCTCGCGCGGCGGGGCGGTCAGGCTTACGCGGATCGTGTCGCCGATGCCGTCCAGCAGCAGCGCGCCGATCCCGGCGGCGCTTTTCAGGATGCCGCGGTACGAGGTGCCTGCCTCGGTCACGCCGAGGTGCAGCGGGTACGGCGAACGCGCCGCGAACTTGCGGTAGGCGGAAACCATGACCGGCACGGAGCTGGCTTTCAGGGAGACTTTGATGTCGTGGAAACCGCAGGATTCGAGCGTGCGGATCTGCTCCTCGACGGCTTCGCAGAGGGATTCCGCCATGGCTTCGTCGTGGTCGCCGCAGGCGGCGAGTTTCGACTCGAACAATCCTTTCGGAAGGCTGCCGGTGTTCGCGCCGACGCGGATCGGGATCCCGGCATTGCCCGCGGCTTCCGCTACGGCACGGACGCGCTCCGCGCCGCCGATGTTGCCGGGGTTGATTCGGACGGCATGAGCGCCCGCGCGGATGGATTCCAGCGCCAAACGCCAGTCGAAATGGATGTCCGCGATGACCGGGATGGGCGATTCCGCCACGATGCGGCGCATGGCTTCTGCGGACGGCATATCCGGCACGGCGCAGCGGATGATGTCGCAGCCGAGCGCGGCAAGTTCACGGATCTGCGCGAGCGTGGCATCCGCGTCGGAGGTCCGCGTGTTCGTCATGGACTGCACGGAGACCGGAGCCCCGCCGCCGACGGCGACGCGTCCGACGCGCACCTGATTACTCGATCGCCGTTTCACCTGCCGCCTCCAGTTCGACCTGTATTTTCATCTTTTCTATTTCCGCTTTTTCCGCGGTCTCGGCGGCTGCTTCCGCAGCCTTCACGGTTTCGGGTTCCGCCGCGTCTTCCCCCGTTTCGCTGGCGGCACGGTGGATCTTCAATTCCAGCGCGTCCGACCATCTCGGCGGGATCATCTTCTTCACGTCGTAGAAGGAAACGATCACCATGAACCCGATCAGCACGACCATGAAGAAATAGGTCACGGGCTGGACCAGCTTCGTCGGCACCGGACGCCGGATGATGATCTCGATCAGCGCGATCATGATGTGGCCGCCGTCGAGCACGGGGACCGGGAGCAGGTTGAACAGGCCGAGCGAGAAGCTGATGACCACGACCAGGTACAGGCCGCTCAGGAAGGACGTCTGGAACGTCATGATCATGTAACGGCCGATTCCGAGCGGGCCGGAGAGATTCTGGACGCCGATGGTGGTGTAGCCTGTGCTCGTTCCGACCTTGCTCTGGATGCTGTGTCCCAGGCTCTTCAGGGTGCGCTGGGTCATTTTCAGGACTTTCACGAGCTGGTCGAGCGGCGAGGGATGCACAATGCGGTAGAATCCGACCCCGATCTCATGCAGGACCACGATGCGGGGCGAGAGTTTCACTTCGATCGTTTCGCCGCCGCGCTCCACGGCAAGTTCGGCTTCCTTTTCGCCGTTTTCGGAGACGAGCTCGGAGAACTTCGCGGGGTTATCCTTGAGTGCCTGCCCATTGAACGACACGATGACATCGCCGGCGCGCAGGACGTCGGCCGCGGGCAATCCGGGGAGCGTCTCCAGCACTTCGCACCGGGCGTTCGCGGCGCTGAAATTGATCCCGACCATCGGACGCGCCTCCGCGCCGGGGACTTTCGTCGGCGTGACCGGGATTTCCAGCGTTTTGCCGCCGCGTTCCACGGTCAGCTTGAGCGTCTTGCCGTCGGAGAAATTGATGCGGGTCATCAGTTCGTCGGATCCGTACACGGGAACGCCGTCGACCGCCGTCACGATGTCCTCCGGCTGGAGCCCGGCCTTCTTTGCGGCGGACCCGGGGAGCGGGAACACGTAGACGCGCATTTCCGGGCGGAAGAACGGCGTTTTGACGTTTTCGCCGGTCATGAGGGTGTCATTGGCTTCCGGCGTGTAGACGATCTCCGCGGTCTCGCCGCCGCGGACGACTTCCAGCGTGACCTGTTCCACGTTGTCCTCGTTCAGCATGATCCGCTGCATGAAGTCGTTCCAGCTCAGATCAAACTCTTTGCCGTTCAGCTTCACGATGCGGTCGCCCTCGCGCAGTCCGGCGCGGTATTCGGGGCAGTTCTCCGGGACGAACCGCACGGTGAATTCCGTGTAATGGTCCGTGTCCGGCTGCGGCACGCCGGCGATCCAGACCACCGTGCCCAGCAGGAGCCCGAAGATGATGTTGAAGAACGGGCCGGCGAACGCGGTCGCGATACGTTTCCACGGTTCGGCGCGCGGGAGCAGATTGCCCTCGCTGTCGCGGATTTCGTCGCTGGTGGAATCGATCTGCGGCAGGTCGACGTAGCCGCCGCAGGGGATGCAGCCGATGCGGTAGTCCACGCCGTTGATCTTTTTGCCCCAGATCTTCTTGAATCCGACCGAAAACGCCTCGATGTGGAGGCCGCAGAACTTCGCGACGATGAAATGGCCGAACTCGTGCACGATGATGCACAGGCCGAAGAAGATCACCATCAGCACGACCGATGCGATCAGGATCAGTGTTTCCATATCTTCAAAAACTCCTTTTCAGTTCAAATAAAGTCAAGGCAGGACGAGCTTGCGGGCGTAGTCGCGAGCCCGGGCGTCCGCCTCCAGGACCGCGTCGAGCGTTTCGTCGCCGCACCGTCCCAGCGCGTTCATCGTCCGCTCCACGATCCTCCAGATGTCGGTAAAACGTATGGTCCCTGCGCGGAACCGTTCAAAAGCGATCTCGTTGGCCGCGTTCAGAATCGCCGGCATGGCTCCGCCTGCGTCGAGAGCGACGCGTGCGAATCCGAGCGACGGAAACCGCAGCTCGTCGGGGCGCTCGAACGAGAGGTCCGGCGAAGCTGCAAGGTCGAGCGGGGGCAGGTTCGAAGCGGTGTGTTCCGGCCAGGTCAGCGCGTACTGGATGGGGAACCGCATGTCCGGCACGCTCATCTGCGCCATCAATGCACCGTCGCGGAACCGCACGAGCGAATGCACGATGCTCTGCGGATGGATCAGCACCTCAATGCGCGGCCCCTCCACGTCGAAGAGCCAGCGCGCCTCAATCATCTCCAGCGCCTTGTTCATCAGCGATGCGGAATCGACGGTCACTTTCGGGCCCATCGACCACGTCGGATGCGCCAGCGCCTGTTCCCAGGTCATCTTCTCCATTTCGGCGACGGACGTCTTGCGGAACGGCCCGCCGCTCGCGGTCAAAATGAGCTGCGCCACCTCGGACGGGCGGCGTCCCTCCAGGCACTGGAAGAGCGCGCTGTGTTCGCTGTCGACGGGCAGGATGCGGGCGTTGCATCGTTTCGCCTCGTCCGTGACCAGACGCCCCGCCATGACCATGACTTCCTTGCTTGCCAGCGCGATCGTCTTGTGTGCGCGGATGGCGGACAGCGTCGGGAATAGTCCGCCCGTGCCCACGATGGCGCACAGCACGGTCGTGATCTCAGGCGCGGCGACGGCTTCGCAGAGCGCTTCGCGGCCGCAGATTACCTTGCATCCGGAGGGAACGGCGGCGCGGAGGTCGTCCAGATGGGCGGCATCCTCCAGGCACACGCAGGCCGGACGGAACTCGCGGGCCTGTTCCGCCAGAAGCTCCCAGTTCTTCCCTGCGGCAAGCAGGGAAACGCGGATGCGGTCCGGCAGGGCGCGGGCGACCGCGAGGGCGCTTTTGCCGATGGACCCGGTGGACCCGAGAAGCGCGAGGGAACAGACGTTCATTCTTCCGCCTCCGGGTTCGTGGTCGTAGAGAATTCCCACGGATGGGACAGCAGGAACGTCGCGGGACCATCGTTTTCGAGCGAAACGAGCATGTCCGCGCCGAAGCTTCCGGTCTCGACGCGTCCGACGCCCTCGGCCTTCAGCTGCGCCGCGAAATATTCGTAAAGTTCATTGGCAACGGACGGATCGCCCGCGGCGTCGAATCCGGGGCGGCGTCCCTTGCGGCAGTCGGCATAGAGCGTGAACTGCGAGACGACGAGCGCGTCCCCGCCGATGTCAAGCAGGGACTTGTTCATCTTGCCCTCGTCGTCCTCGAAGATGCGGAGTCCGGCGGCCTTTTTCGCGAGCCAGTCGGCATCGGCGCGCGTGTCGCCGTGCGTGACGCCGAGGAAGATCAGGATGCCGCGCCCGGCCGCGCCGACGGTTTCGCCGGAGACGGCCACGGACGCTTTGCGGATCCGCTGGATCAACACTCTCATGCCGGTTCCCTGTTCAGATCTTCGCCAGTGCCTGTTCGAAATCGGCCTTGATGTCGTCGATGTTCTCGATGCCGACCGACAGGCGGATGAGGTCCGGAGGCACGCCCGCGGCCGCGAGCTGTTCGTCGGAGAGCTGGCGGTGGGTCATGCTGGCGGGATGCAGCACCATGGTGCGGACGTCCGCCACGTGGACCACGATGGACGCGAGTTTGAGCGAGTCGATGGCGCGCACGCTGGCCTCCTTGCCGCCGACCGCGCCGAAGCAGAGCACGCCGCTGGCGGCGCGCAGATACTTCTTGCAGCGTTCGTGTTCGGGGCTGTCTTCGAGGCCGGGGTAGTTGACCCACGCGACCTTCGGATGCGCCTTCAGGAACTTCGCCATTTCGAGCGCGTTCTCGCTGTGGCGGTCCATGCGGAGGTGGAGCGTCTGCATGCCGAGATTGATGAGGAAGGCGTTCATGGGCGGCAGGATGGCGCCGCTGTCGCGGACCCACTGCACGCGGAGCTTGGTGGAGAACGGTGCGGCGGGGAAGTCCTTCGTGTAAACGAGGCCGTGATAGCTCACGTCCGGCTCGGTGAATTCGGGGAAATTGCCGTTCGACCAGTTGAAGTCGCCCTTCTCGACGATCACTCCGCCGATGGAGGTCTGATGACCGTCGAGGTATTTCGTGGCGGAGTGCGTCACGATGTCCGCGCCGTAGTCGAACGGGCGGCACAGGTAGGGCGTGGCGAACGTGTTGTCGACGATCAGCGGCACGCCGAGGCGTTTCGCCGCTTCGGAGTACGCTTCGAAATTCAGCACGCACACGCTCGGGTTCGTCAGCGTCTCGGCGAAGAGCGCGCGGGTGTTCGGACGCGCCGCCGCCACGATCTCGTCCGCGGTGGCGTCGTGCGGGACCATGGTCACGTCCACGCCCATGCGCTTCAGCGTCATGGTGAAGAGCGTCACGGTACCGCCGTAGAGCGCCGCGCTGGCGAGCACGTGTCCGCCGCAGGGGCAGACGTTCATGATCGCGAACATATTCGCGGTCTGGCCGGAGGTCACGCCCACGGCCGCCACGCCGCCTTCCATTTCGGCGATCTTGGTCTCGAACGCCGCGACGGTCGGGTTGGCAAGGCGGGAATAGAAGAATCCGTCTGCTTTGAGGTCGAAGAGGTCCGCCACGCTCTGGGCGTCGCTGTATTTATATGCCGTGCTCTGGAAGATCGGAAGCTGGCAGGGTTCGCCGTTCTTCGGGGTCCAGCCGCAATGGATCGCCTGGGTTTCGGGTTTCCAGTTCTTGGAATTCATGTTCGCTCCTTGTTTCTTTTGAGGATATAACGTTAATATTAAAAACAATATCCCATACAATACCATGCTTTCAGGCGTTTTTCAACTCAAATCCGCCTTTTCAGCCCGTTTTTCTCCAAAAAATTCCCCCGCCGCCCGGAATAAGGACGGCGAGGGAGAGAATATGTCCGACGAGCTGCCGGAGTTCAAACGGGCTGAACCCGGCACTGCTGCAGTGCAGACTATGCCTGCCCGGTGTATTTCAGGTCGGGCTTGCGGGCCGCGAGCGTTTCGTCGAGGCGGCGCACCGGGGTGGTGACGGGCGCGGCATGCAGGGATTCCGGGTCGCTTTCGGCGGCGCGGGCGATGTCCTTCATCGCCTCGATGAATTCGTCGAGCATTTCCTTGGACTCGGTCTCGGTCGGCTCGATCATGATCGCCTCTGGAACGATGAGCGGGAAGTAGATCGTGGGCGGATGGAATCCGCGGTCGATCAGGCCCTTCGCGATGTCGAGCGTGTGGACGCCGTTCGCGTCGAGCTGGCGTTTGCCGGAGAGCACGCACTCGTGCATGCAGGGGCGCTTGTACTTGCGGTCGTAATACGCGTCCAGCTGCGACGCCACGTAGTTCGCGTTCAGCACGGCGTTCTCGCTGACGCGCTTGAGCCCTTCGCGGCCGAGCGTGAGTAGGTAGGCGTAGGCGCGCAGGATGACGCCGAAATTGCCGTAGAACGGCGCGATGTA
>JAEEQO010000112.1 GCA_016285335.1 Victivallales bacterium
GCCTGTACCCGAACCCGACGTCCGACCCGGTCCGCGACGAGATCGCGAAGATGTTCGGCCTGACGCGCGACCACGTGATCGCGTGCAACGGCTCCGACGACACGCTGAGCATCACGGTGCGGTGTTTCTCCTCGGCCAGCCTGCCGATCGCCTGTCTGCGCCCGTCCTACACGCTGTACCCCACGCTGGCGGAACTTCACGGCGCACCGGTCAAGTACATCGACCTCAACGACGACTTCAGCCTGCCGGACGATATCCTGAAGCAGCTCGAAGGCACGAACCTTTTCCTCATCGCGCGTCCGAACGCCCCCACGGGCAACAATTTCCCGCGCTCGCTGATGGAAACGATCTGCGCCAATTACAAGGGCATGGTCCTGATCGACGAAGCGTACGCCGATTTTGCTGCCGACAACTGCGCGGATTTCGTGACGCGCTTCCCGAACGTGATCGTTTCCCGCACGTTCTCGAAATCGCGCTCGCTCGCCGGGCTCCGTTTCGGGTTCGCGCTGGCGCATCCGCGCACCATCGCCGGCATGATGAAAATGAAGGATTCGTACAACGTTTCCTACCTCACGCAGATGCTGGCGGTCGCCGCGTTGCGCGACCTCGACTATTTCAAGGAATGCGTGGCAAAGATCCTGACCGCGCGGCAGATGCTCGTCGACGGCCTGCACAAGCTCGGATTCGAGGTCGTGCCGTCCGAGACGAACTTTCTGTTCGCCTCGCCGCCGGACCGGGACGGCGAACGCTGTTTCCGCGAGCTCCGCGCCCGCAACATCCTCGTTCGGTACTTCTCCTACCCGCGGACGAAACGCTATGTGCGGATCTCCGTCGGCACGGAGGAACAGACCGCGCGTGTCCTGTCCGCGCTGTCCGAAATCTACGGAGTATGATCATGAATATTCGCCGCGCTATTTCGAAAAAGACATTCCGCCTGTCCGTCCTGACGGCGGCGCTGCTTGCCGTTCCGTGCGGACTGCGCGCCGACGTCTTCTCGATCTGGCCGTTCGGACGCGGCGCGGCGGGCGGGAATGACGCCGCGGAGCTCTCCGCCGAGTCCGCCGAGGACACGCTCGCGACACTGCTCGATGCTACGCAGTTCTGGTCCGAGAAGGTCGCGATCAACGGCCAGGACCTGACGATGAAGATCTCCATGTCAGAACAGCCGCTCTCGCTCGTGAGGTCGTCCGTGCTGAAGCTCTTCCCGAACGCGCAGGCGGCCGGAAACGAGACTTCGCTGCTTCTGCGGCGTCCGCTGGAGGACGGCGGCTCCCAGCGCATCTTCCTGCTTGAGCTCAGCGGCCTGAACCCGCTTCTCCAGTTCACCACGGTCCTGCCGAAGGACCGCGTGAAGGAATGCCCCCGGAATCTCTGGCCCGTCGAATTCCCGATCGTCTCCGGCGCGACGAATTTTCAGCTCATGAAGTTCCCGAACCGCGGTTCGTCGTTCGGCACCTACGAGATCGCGGCCACCGAAATCGCGCCCGTCATGGACGACCTGGTCGCGAAGATCAGGAACGCCGGCTGGGCGCCGTCCACCATCGAGCACGCGGACCTCTTCGCCGGCTCCGGCGAGATATTCATGAAGAAGGACCCGGACGCGCTGCTGCTGTTCGGCATCGTGAACGACGCTTCCGGGGCCGTGCAGATTTCGTTCTACACACGCAAACTCAAATAACCGACTACGAAGGCAGACACGACCATGGCAAGCAAAGTGATCGCAATCGACGGCCCCGCGGCATCCGGCAAAAGCACGGCCGCCCGCAACCTCGCCGCCCGCCTCGGCATCCCGTACATCAACACCGGCTCCCTGTACCGCGCCATCGCCTGGAAGGCGGGGCAGAAGGGCATTTCCACGCGCGATGAAGCCGCGCTTCAGACGATGCTCGCCGACACGGTCATCCGCTACGCGGTCCCCGCGGACGGAGGCAACCCGGACATCGAGATCGACGGCGTGTTCCCCGGTCAGGCGCTCCGCGCGCCGGAGATCGCCCAGGGAGCCTCGAACGTCGCCGCCATCCCGTTCGTCCGCGCCTTCACGCTCCAGATCCAGCGCGATGCAGCGAAGACGCAGCTCGTGGTGATGGAGGGCCGCGACATCGGTACGGCGGTCTTCCCCGACGCCCAGTACAAGTTCTTCCTGACCGCTTCCCCGCGCGTCCGGGCGCTCCGGCGTCTGGCGCAGGGCGGCGAGACGCCCGATAACGCCACGGTCGACTCCGTGGCCGCCGAGATCGCCGAGCGTGACCGCCAGGACATGAACCGCTCCGTCGCCCCGCTCAAACAGGCCGAGGATGCCGTGTTCATCGACAGCAGCGGGATGACCGCGGAAGAAGTGCTGGACGCCATGGTCCTGTGCATTCAGGACGGAGAAAAGGCATGAGCACGATCTCCGCCTCCATCGACTACCGTGTGCCGTACGCCGACACCGACCAGATGACGTTCGTCTACTACGCGAACTACCTGATCTATTTCGAAATGTCCCGCGAGGAGCTCATGCGCGCCATCGGGCTGCCCTACAGCAGGCTCGAAGAGCTCGGATGCGCCCTCCCGGTCCTCGAGGCGGTCTGCCACTACAAGAAGCCCGCCAAATTCGAGGACGTCCTCACCATCACCGCCTCCCTCGCCGAGATGAAGGGCGTCCGCGTGAAGATCGCCTGCACGGTCAAGCGCGGCGACGAGCTGCTCGCCGAAGGCTGGACCGTTCACGCGTTCATGAACCGCGACGGCCGTCCTCAGAAGCCGCCGCAGGTCTTCCTCGACGCGATTTCCTCCGCACCAACCACAACCGAATCATAAAGGTTTTTTCTTCAATGAGCATCAACACCAACCCCGATCTCTGCCCCTGCGGTTCCGGCGAACATTTCGCCGACTGCTGCGAACCTGTCATCCTCGGCGCCCGCAAGGCGAAAACCCCCGAAGAACTTATGCGTGCGCGTTATTCCGCCTACGCCACCTGCCACGTCGACTTCATCCTCGACTCGACCCACCCCGAACAGCGCGCTACCTGCGACCGCCAGGAAGTCAAGAACTGGGCCGAGCAGTCCGAGTGGGAAGGCATCAACATCCTCCGCACCGAACGCGGCGGCGAGAAGGATTCCGACGGCATCGTCGAGTTCGTCGCCCACTACAAAAACCGCAACATGCAGATGGAACACCACGAGATCTCCGAGTTCCGCCGCAGCGGCGGCGAATGGTTCTTCTACGACGGCGCGATCGTCGGCCCGAAGCCCTATGTCCGCACTGCTCCGAAGGTCGGTCCGAACGACCCGTGCCCCTGCGGCTCCGGCAAGAAATACAAGAAGTGCTGCGGCAAGTAATTCCCGTACGATTTCCTGAAAAATGGGGTCCCGGACCCATCGGGATCCTCGCCCGTTTTTCTTCCTCAAAACACAAAAAAAGGAACCGCAACCATGAGTATGAGTTCCGGTGAACTGATCCTCAGAATCATTCTGTGCATTATCCTTCCCCCGCTTGCCGTGTTTGACAAGGGTATCAAAATCATTCTGCTGGTTTTGCTTCTCTGCTTCCTCGGCTGGTTGCCCGCGACGATCGTGGCTCTGATCATTTGCCTGAAGGGAAGATGAGGGATATCTTCCGGACACGATGCCGGATTCGGCCTGCCGGACACTGCCAGGTCCTCTGGCCCTGCCACCCTTCATTGTAGATGAAAGACTGACGATGTATAAAGTTTCCGTCGTTGTTCCGATCTATAAAGTCGAAGACTACATCGTGCGCTGCGCCGAAAGCCTGTTCAATCAGACGCTCGACGACATGCAGTTCATTTTTGTCGACGATGGCTCGCCCGACAACAGTATCGCCCTCCTCGAGCAGACGATAGAGCGTTTCCCCCAACGGAAACCCCCATACGATCATTCTGCACCATCCGGAGAATCTTGGGCTGCCAACGGCGCGTGCTACGGGGCTGGCTCGCGTCGAGGCACCCTATGTGGCACATTGCGACAGCGACGATTTCGTGGAGCCGACCATGTATGCCAAGCTTTATGAAAATGCCATACAGAACGATTCCGACATGGTGATTTGCGGTCGGATAACACATTGTGCCGACGGCAGAGAGGTTTCTAAATTTGCCCGGATGAACCCAAAGGAAAGTTTCATACTCAACTATCTTCATGGGGGGCTGGGGCATAGTGTCTGGAATCGGTTGACCAGGACAGATATTTATCGCCGCGTGCAGTTTCCCAAAGACAACTATTTTGAGGATGGATTTCAAACTGCACAATTGCTGACTTATGCCAGGCGAATTTCTTTCCTTAATGAGCCCCTGTATCATTATGTCCTGCGCCCTGCGTCCATTTCGACAGCCAGGAAACGTGAAACGTCAGAGCTGAAAATACAGCAGTGCATTACAAATTATAACCTGGTGCACGATTTCATTATGGAGCACCATCCTGTAACGGAAGACGTTTTTTTCCTGTTTAAGGTCAATCTGCGCAGTCAGTTCATTCCTCATATTGCATGGTGGAGCATTCGAAAAAAATACCTTCAGATGTTTCCGGAAACTAATTTCTCGATGTTGTTCAACAGAAATGTCCGGCTGGCATTCAGGGTGCCTCATCTATTGATCCTTCTGGGACTGTTCCCGATTATCTATCCGGTATACACCTTCGTCAGCAAGAAAGTCCTTCGAAAGATTCTGAAGAAAAATCATTCGCACTCCGGTGAAAAAGAGAAAACTGTGAGTTGTTGCTCATGAAGAAAAAACGTTGGAAAACATTTTTAATCCTGGCGATCGTCGTGCCTGTCCTCATTCTGGGTGTCATCGCGCTCGGCGCATGGCGGATGTTCGGCACGTTCGTCGTGGCGGCGCGGAGCATCTATCAGCTCCAGGACGGCCTGTACGTCATGGAATACCGCGGCGATTACGGATTCGACGAATTCCTCGCCCGCGGCGGCGCGGCGGACGATTCCGCCGTGGCGGACTACCTGACCGGATTCCTCTCCCGCGGGTATTACAAAAAGGCGGACAACGAGATCAAACCCGGCGATTACGGCTGCTCCACGGTCTGCGTGAAGGATAAGGACGGCGCCGTGTATTTCGGCCGGAATTTCGACTGGGCGAAAGGCCGCGCCATGATCGTTCACACCGTGCCGGAGAACGGTTACGAATCGTTGTCCACCTGCGACCTCGATTTCCTCGGATTCGGGGACGATTACCAGCCCGACGGCTCCATGCCCGAGCGCATTCAGACGCTCGCGGCGATCTATGTGCCGCTGGACGGCATGAACGAGAAGGGCCTGGTCGTCGCCGACCTCATGGCAGGGGACGACGAGGAGACGCATCAGAAAACGGACAAACCCGACCTCACGACCACGACCGCCATTCGTCTGCTGCTGGACCGCGCGGCGAACGTGGACGAGGCAGTCGAACTGCTGAAGCAGTACGACATGAACTCGTCCATCGGCGCGGCGCATCATTTCTCCCTCGCGGACGCGACCGGGAAAAGCGTGGTCGTGGAGTACGTGAACGGCGAAATGCTCGTCACGGAAACGCCCATCGTCACGAACCATTATCTGGCCGACTGCGCGAAGAAGGGCGTCGGCTCCGAGCAGTCGCATCTGCGGTTCGACAGACTCTCCGAAATCATACCCCATTTCCATGACGAAAAAGGGTATTGGAGCATCGTAAAAACAGACGAAGCACATACATCCGATCTGTTGTTTCTTGAGGACGGTGATCCGCGCCTCGATATAGTGGACGACATGATCTCAAGAACTCATTATGTTGAGCACAGCGATCCGGAGAGGTTGGTTAATTTCATGTTGCTATCCGTTTGGCAGTCGAACTATCCGCAGACGGACGGCAGTTATGAGACGACCTTGTGGAGCATCGTGTACAATCCGGAGGATCATTGGGCCGATTTCTATTTCAAGGAAGACGAAGGCGCTTACACTCTCTTTCTGAACGATGAAGACGAATTCGTGTCTCCGATGTGGAGCGAGTCCGCCGATGGGCAGGAAGAAGACAAACCTTTTTGGAGGATATTTCAATGATCTATGACCACATCGACAACATCGGGTTGTACCGCTTCGGCGCGGCGGCCATGAAGGCGTTCGAGTTTCTGAAGACGCTCACGCCGGACACGCCGGAAGAGACGTTCGAGCTCGACGGGCGCGATGTGTACGTGATGGTGCAGTCCTACGACACCGAGGCGGAACCGTCGCCGATCCTCGAGGCGCACCGGAAGTACATCGACATCCAGTACTGCATCGCGAACGCGGAATACATCATGACCGCTCCTCTGGACGAATCCACGGTCAAGACGCCGTACGATGCCGAAAAGGACGTGGCGTTCTATTACGCGCAGAAGATGATGACGCTCTGTGCCATGACGCCGGGCAGGTTCGTGCTGCTGTTCCCAACGGACGAACATTTCGCGAAAATGGCCGCGGAAGCGCCTTGCCGCATCAAAAAGGCCGTGGTGAAACTTCGCGCCGATCTGTTCTGATCTACGATCATTTCCGGCACAGGATAGTTTTTTTGCTTTTTATGCGTTTTACGTCTTGCGTTTAATGAAAAGCGGTATATATTATATCTCAGACAAAGGAACAGACTATGATCGCGAGCTTCAAATGCAAGGAAACCATGCGTCTGAAGGCAACTGGTTCCAGCAGAAAATTCAGGTCGATAGAGCGTGTTGCTCTGCGAAAACTGGATATGCTGGAAGCCGTTGTTAATCTGGAAACCCTGCGGATCCCGCCCAGCAATCATTTTGAGGCGTTGCACGGAGACCGCGAGGGGCAATACAGCATCCGCATCAACTCTCAATGGCGCATTTGTTTTTCATGGCGCGACGGGAATGTTCACGACGTTGAAATTGTCGATTACCACTGAGGAGGCACGATATGATCAGGACTAAGAATTTGATTCATCCCGGCGAAATCCTTTTGGAGGAGTTTCTGAAGCCGATGAACATCACACAGAACAAACTTGCGATGGATTTGCATGTCCCTGCGCCGCGCATTTACGCCATTGTGAAAGGCACGCGGGCGATCACGGCCGACACGGCACTTCGTCTGGGGCGGTATTTCGGCACCGGTCCGGAATTCTGGATCAATCTTCA
Source organism: Victivallales bacterium (assembly GCA_016285335.1). Next base: position 7,086 of record JAEEQO010000112.1, read on the forward strand.
GAGTAATTACGATCTTTGCGTTGCTGCCGCGGAGTTTAAGAAAGAGATCGAAATGATCCCGTCCCGGTGTGCGTTCGCATGAAGGCGGAGCTTTCCGGTCTTTCCGGTTTTTAGAGGAAGTCGAAGAGCTTCCGGCGGAAATGGAACGTACGCGGCGTGCCGTCCCATTCGGAGTCATATATCTTTATGCCCCAGATGTAGCTTTGTCCTTTTTTCTCCTCGATGCCCCCCGGCGAAGAGTCGGTCGGAAAAAAGAAGTGGAACAACCCGTCTTCGGGATCCTTTTCCCATGTCCCGTCAATGATCCAGACACTATGACCGGGATCCTCGTTGTAGAGTTTCACATGGCAGGTGTGGTCTTTCGCTATGACGATCATAGCTTTCGCGCCGTCTTCCAGCACGGCGTATCCCGGGGCGTCGTAAAGCCCGGCGGGCGACCAGACCGGCATCCACGCCACGACGCACCCGAACGCGATCACGAGCGCCGCCGGGAACACGATCCAGAAAGCATTTTTCCATTTCATCGCGGCTGCTCCTTTGTTCCGGTCTTTGCGGGTGCGGTCTGCCTCACGAATCCAGGTCGGTGTCGCCGGCGGACGCCGCCAGGAAGGTCGCGGGCATTCCCGCGAGCTGGGCGCTGATGCGTGCGTGGAACGATTTGCCGTCTTCCGTGCGCGGCGGGATGAAGCCGAGGAAGATGAGGGAGGCATGCGAGGAATACGCCCGGAACGCGGTCTCGAAATCCGCTTCCTCCGACAGAACCAGGTGCTGCGCTTCGATGCGGGAGTCCGCGGCGAGCTGCGCGAGTTCCTGTTCCGCCGCGGCGCGGTTTTCCGGGTCCGCCAGACGCAGGAGCCGGATGGGCGTCTTGCGCCACGGGCGGCTGCATGTGAGCAGATGCGCCAGGATCAGCATGAGCGAACCGTTCTGGCGTCCGCGCCACCAGATGTCGATGGGGCCGTCGCCGGGTTCGTCGGAAGCGCGTTCCGGGTTGATGAGCACGAGCACGTTCATGCGGAGCAGCCGGATCGTGTTCAGGTGGCGGAAGAAGGCTTCGATGCGGTCCTCGTTGACGGGCCAGCCGGAGAGCACGATGTTCGGCGCGAGCGGCCCCAGCGAGTGCGATTGCAGGAAGATGTTCAGCGCCTCGTCGAAATCGGTCTCCTCGGAGGTCGTGACGGCGACGGGGAAGAACGGCGTGTCGGTTTCCTGCGAGAGCGCCCGCAGGTTTTCCTCCTCCTGCTTGCGCTGGCGTTCCGCGGTCGCCGGATCGGGGCCGGGGTTCAGGAATCGCGCCACGGACATGATGCCGCGTTCGTTGTTCAGCAGGGAGCCGTAGCGGATGAGCGCGAGGTGTTTTTTGTGCGGACCGGCGAGGATGAGGATCTGCGGTCGCCAGTTTCTGGCGTCGGAGGGCAGGGCGGCAAGGTGGATGAGATAGCGGCGGATGCGTTCGAAATAATATCCGCGGCGGGCGTCGCCGAACGTGGTGGCGAGCGAGGTCCTGCGGGCGATCATGAAGAGCACGCCCACGATGATGAGCGCCACGATCAGGAGCCAGGCGTTGATGAAGAGCGCGACGGCGAAGCATGCGACCGCGCCGTAGCAGCCGACCGCCCAGTGGAAAAGGCGGAATTTCGGGCGGAACGACGGGTTCGCGGCGAAATGCTCGACCGCGGCCGCGATGTTGATGATCGCGTAGGTGCAGAGCGTGAACATGGTCACGAGCTCGGCTACGGCGTTCAGCGCGCCGCCTCCGCTCTGGCGGCTGCCCCAGAGCAGGACGCCGACCGAAATGATGAGCGTGAGGCACATCGCGGCGACCGGATCGTTGTTTTTTCCGCGTCCGCGCGCGAAGAAATTCAGCGGCGTGAAGATCCGGTCGGCGGCGAACGCCTGCAGGATGCGCGGCGCGCCGATCAGGGTGCCGAGGGCGCTGGAGAGCGTCGCGGCGGCCACGCCGGCGAAGACGAGGAACGAGGTGTGGAAAACGGCGTTCGTTTTGAGCGTGGCGTAGTAGTCCAGCAGTTTTTCGCGGGGCCAGGTGGCGCCGAAAAGCAGGATCTCGACCAGGTAGATCACGAATCCGACCGCGATCGCGATCATCGTGCCGCGCGGGATGGACTTGCGGGCATCCTTCAGGTCGCCGGACATGTTCACGCCCGCGAGGAACCCGGTCACGGCGGGGAAGAAGATCGCGAAGTTCGTCGCCAGCACGAGGATGTTCACGTTCAGTCCCTCCTGCGCGTGGAGGTTGGCGCGGAACTGTTCCGGCGTGGGCCCGCAGACCGCGGCGCTGGTCAGGATCACTGCGATGGAGATCGCCAGGATTGCCATGATGACATATTGCGTGCGGATCGCCCAGTTCGCCCCGACG
>JAEEQO010000113.1 GCA_016285335.1 Victivallales bacterium
TGCGCCGAAGCCGCCCATACCGCCGCCGAAGCCGCCCATGCCGCCGCCGAAGCCGCCCATGCCACCAGGAGCCGCACCAGCCGCACCGGCAGGACGCTGTCCGCCCATGCCGCCGCCGAAGCTGCCCATACCGCCAGCAGGAGCCGCACCGGCACCAGCGCCACCGGCAGGACGATTGCCGCCCATGCCGCCGCCGAAGCCGCCCATGCCACCAGGAGCCGCACCAGCCGCACCGGCAGGAGCCGCACCAGCACCAGCGCCACCGGCAGGACGATTGCCGCCCATGCCGCCGCCAAAGCCGCCCATGCCGCCGCCGAAGCCGCCCATGCCGCCGCCGGATGCGTTGCCTTCACTCTCGAGGCGTTTTACCTGCGCCATGCAGCGTTCGGCCAGTTCGTCGTTGTAACCTTTCAGCACGCGGGCTGCGGCGGCAAACAGGGTAACTTCATTGCGGCTTATGCCACGACCACTACCTCTGGTGAACGCCCACATGTCATCGGGGTTGCCGCTGCGCTTGCCGTCCTCGGAGATCTCGAACCGTTTCAGGCTGGGATCATACTGAAGGCCGTCGGTGATGGTGGCGGCGTCGCCCAGATGCTGGTAGTTGTCAAGGACCGAGTTGGAGAGCGTCATCGCAAAGTGTCCGAGTTGTTCGGCCTGGGCAAGGAAGTTCAGCACGCTGTGCTCGATGTACTGCAGGATGTCGGGCTTGCCGTCCGGACGGTGCAGGTCGACATAACGCTGTTCCTCGCTCACGAACGTTTCATCGCGGTCGTTGTGGAAGAGCTCCCATGCCATGATGAGGCTGTTGAGCATATTCGAGGTTGCGCCGATTTCGATGTCGAAGTCGCCCGCGTCAAAGAAACCGCCGACGTTCAGGCCGGGGATGAGCTCGTAGGGCTTGTAGGGAGTGCCATCGGGCTTTATTGCGGTCTCCTGCCCCTGGAAGTGGCCGTCGAAGTGATCGCTCGGCGGAGCCTGCATGTAGCCTTCCTTGAAGGGCTCGCCGTGCCAGATGCGGTACGCCTCGTTGACCGTCATATGGTTCATGTGAATGGGAAGCCACACGTCGCTGGTGGCGTCGGTGATCTGGTCGTATACGGAATCGTTGATGATGAAGTTGCCGGCCTTGTGGTCGCCGTACTTGATGTAGTAGATGCCGGGCTCCTTCACATCGCTGAAGTCGAACTTCACGTAGTTGTACTTGTAGAAGTTACCCCATTCCTTGACCTTGCCCTTGAAAGCCAGCTTTTCGTTGCCGTCGGTGTCGATCTTCCAGAGTTCGGCGGTTTCCTCGGGCTTGTCGTTCGGGTCAAGCTCGATCACGGCCGTCTTCGGCTGATCGGGGACGTAGCCCATCTGGGAATAACCGATGTTCGGTTCGCGGATCCAGCCGGGGACGGCATTGGGTTCGACGGTCCAGGTCATCACCTTGCCGGTCTTTCCGGCGGGCAGCAGCGTACGAAGAGTGTACCAGCCGTTCTGAGCGACGATGCGGCCGTCGAACAGCTCCATGTCGACATCGGACGTGATCTTGATCATGCGTTCGGGAGCATCGGGCGCGATCACGAAAGATTTGCCCGACTCAAGCGGAAGCGGATCGACGAACTTGCCGGTATCGCGGTCGTCATAGGTGCGGAATCCCTTGTACTGGCGCGCTTTCTCCTCGTTCGGCAGGACCTCGGTCTTGCTGACCGCGTAGCGCGGGAACCGGTTGATGCGGCCGTCCACGACGTAGGTCTTGCCCCAGTACTGGGACGGGATGAATTCCAGGTTGAAACCGGCTTTTCCCACCACGGACTCGGGCAGCGGCTCGTCCAGATAGAGGGAGAGCTCTACGGCGTTGCCCTTCGCCGTGGCCACGACGCGCGAGGCGAAATTGTAATCGTTGAAGCGCATCGTGACCTCAATGGAATTGTTTGCCTGGTTCACTCTGCGCGTCGACTGCGGGACCAGGTCCCACTGCTCGGGCGTCTTGGAAAGACGCACGGCGCCGCCCTGAACGGTTCTCACGCCGTGGTGGATGATCTCGATGCCGGCGTTCTTCTCATCGTTGAAGCCGCCCGTGAACGCATTGCTGAACACCAGGAAATTGACGCCCTGACGCTCGAAATACCCCTTGTCGTTCAGGACAAGGCCCTGCTGGGACTGTTGCTGTTGAGATTGAGCCTGCCGGGGCTGCTGGGCCTGGGCAAAGACGGGGGGCAGCGCAAGCAGCGCGGCCAGGACGATGAGGAAGCAGCGGTTGTTCATGCTGAGGATCCTTATGGGCAGAAAATGCCATTTTTTGAGGTTGAATATATTGGGTACGCCTTTACAAAAGTATAATATACCCACGGTTGAATTAAATTTCAAGTGAAAATCAGTGAAAAGTATGCACGAGTATAACCGAAATATGCGAACACGCCTGCGAACCTGATGGCACAAACCGCTTCCGAGGTGGTTTCACAGGAAAAGCGCGGCCTTGCCGGTCCGGCAAAATGCGGGCGGGATCATTGTTTCCGAGATGTGGATCGAGGCGGCGGGAGCTCGTCGTACATGGCGCGGAACAATGATTTAAGGAAGTCCGCGTCGTCCACGTTTTCGACCAGCAGCATTTCCTTCGCGCCCTCGTACGGCAGCTCGCGCGGGGCGTCCGGCATAAGGGAAAGCGCGACGGGAACCGGCTTCACCAGCAGACGGTCGTCGTAGATCCCGCCGGCGACTCTGCCGCGGTAATACAGGATGAATTCGCCCATCATCGCGCGGTACGTGATCCCGTCCAGCCCGGACAGCTGGTCCAGTACAAATGTCAGGAATTCTTTGCTGGAAGCCATGAGCTCGATCTTTCTCCGACAACAACGGTTCACCGCTCCGGTGACGGTTGCTTTTTGAGCTCGTCCCAGAAGGAATCGTACAGTTTCATGTAATCGGTGGTGCGGCCGCGGGCATCGAAGAGGTTGCCCCAGGCCGGGCTCGTTGCCTCCCAGATGAACGTCCCGATGCCGAGGCCGTCCGGGACGCGCTGCACGATCTCGTTGACCTCCTTGCGGAAGTCCTGATATTCCACGACCACGAGCGGCTTTTTGTAGCGTTTCGCGAGGTCGTTCAGATTGGCCTCCAGCGCCTCAAGCGTGCCGTGGTGTTTGGGATAATACGACTGGCCGATCACGTCGAACTTCACGTCGCGCGAAATGAGCTTGTCAAGGAAAAAGACCGATTTGTCGTTCTGCCCGCCGTACGCGAGGTGGACCATGACCGGGATCTCCGGGTCGGCGGCGCGGACCCCGGCGGTCGCGCAGCGCAGCATCACGCAGAACGATTCGTAACTGCCGTTCTCGATCCGGCCCTGCGGCCACACAAATCCGGCGTTGAGCTCGTTTCCGGTCTGCACCATGTCCGGGCGTGCGCCCGCATCGATGAACCTGCGGACGATGTCGCGCGTGTAGGTGTAGAGGTGGCCTTCCAGCCCCGAGCCCGTGTGCATCGCCCACGAGGCGGGCTTGGTCTGGTGCGCGGGGTCGGCCCAGGTGTCGGAGTAGTGGAAGTCGAGCAGGAACTTCATGCCGGCGGCCTTGATGCGTTTCGCGAACGCGATGGTTGAATCCAGCCCGCAATACCCCGCGGCGGAATAGCCGCCCCGGGCCGTCGGGTCGACGAAAAGGCGCAGGCGGATCCAGTTGAAGTGGTGGTCCTTCATGATCTCCAGCACGTCTTTCTGCACGCCGCCATCGGAGAAACGCATCCCGCCCGCCTCCTGCTGCGGCACGAACGAGATGTCCGCGCCGATGATCGGTTTCTCGAACTTGAACTCGTATTGTTTCGGCCCGACGGCAAGCTCGGGCGGCAGAGGTTCTGCGTAGTCCTGCTTCATTTTCGCGTAGATGCCGAAAAGCTCGCGGTTCGGCTGCCCGCCGCGCCGGAAAAGCTCGCGCGTGGGCGCCCAGGACATCGTGCCGAATCCGAGGCCGTCCGGCACGGTGCGGACCAGGTCGTTGATGATGCGCGTGTTCGCCGTGCTGGATTCGTATTCGCAGATGCAGACGGGCTTGCCGTAGCGTTTCGCGAGGTCGAAGACGTTTGTCTGCATGTCGTTGTACGTCTCGTGCCATTTTTCGTAGTAGGAGAGGCCGACGATGTCGAACTCCGCGCCGTAATGAAGCATCTTGTCGAGGAACTCGCGGCTGAGGTTGTTTTCGCCGCCGAGCGCCAGATGCACCTGGAGCTTCGCGTCCGGCAGCGCCTCGCGGACCGCGCGCTGCCCCGCCTTGTAGAGCCCCATGCAGGCCGCCCAGTTATCTTCCGTGGCATTGTCCAGCAGTTTGCCCTCCGGCCAGACGAATCCGTGATTGATCTCGTTGCCGACCTGCACGATCTCGGGCGCGGCGTCGGCGGCCTTGAACGCCTCCAGCGTCTCCTTCGTGTAAGCGTAGAGCCTGTCTTCGAGGTCCTTCCCGGTCAGGCCGTTCCAGGCGGACGGTTTGTACTGCTTGTCCGGGTCGGCCCAGGTGTCGCTGTAGTGGAAGTTCAGCGCGAACTTCATCCCGGCGGCCTTGATGCGCTTCGCGAACGCAATGGTCGAGGCCGTCCCGCAAAATCCTTCGCGGGAATAGCCGCCCTGCGCCTCTGGATTCACGAACAGGCGCAGGCGGATCGTGTTGAACCCGTTGCGGACCATGATCTTCAGCGGATCGTCCTGCATGCCGTTCAAATCGTAGTAGCGGCCGCCCCATGCTTCGTTGGCGGGGATCTCCGACACGTCGCCGCCGATGCAGAAGAAGTACGGGGCATCAGCCTGCTTCTGTTCGCCTGTTTCGACGGCGGAGGCGTTCGCAGCTGTGCTTGCAGGATCTCCCGTGCCGGGGAAAGCCGCGGCGTCCTGCTGCATTTTCTGGAGATAGGAGATGGATACTCCTGAGGAAAGCAGGATGAAGTAGAAGATCACGAGCGTGAAAGCGAGGACAATGACAAATCGGAGAAGCTTCATGGTACGGACCTTTCCCGGCAGCTTCGCGAGACGGTCCTGCGCGGAACCGGGCGCGTACCGTCCGGCGGCGGCTTCGGCGAATGCTTCGAATGCGGCGTTCTGTTCGGATTCCTGCGTCATAGTTCGAAATTCCGTTTCGCGGCAAGTTGTTGTTCTTCAGCCTAATATACCATGGTTTCCCCGGAATGCAACCTGACGACATCAATTTCCTGCACAAAAAATTATCCGAGCCCGTAGAGGCGTTCGATCAGGCAATCCGCCGCGGACTGTCCGCCGCTCCGGTATGCACGCAGGACGGCGCACTGTTCCACCCGCGTGGCGCGGCAGACGGGCAGGCGTTTCAGGATCGCGATCTTGACCTGCGGGAACGGCTTGCCGGACTCCGAGGCGACGAGGCGGTACCAGCGGTCCACGGCCGCGCTGTTCATGACGACCGCCAGAAAATGCAAGGAAAACGTTCCGGGGCGCGGCGCCGTGCCGTGCAGGGTGTTCGCGTAGTAGTAACGCCCGGCGGGGTCGCACGCGGCGACGATCCGGTCGGCGGTTTGGCGCGTCAGGATCTTCGGACGTTCGAAGACCTCCGGCGAGCGCATCCGCAGGCCGTTTGCGCGGTTGCCTCGCCTAATTTCCTCCAGCGCGTTCATGCGGACCGGGTCGTAGTCGATCCAGCGCGAACGCGGCGTGATCTTCATGTGGGAAACGTCGCGTCCGGTAAGCAGAGGCTTCGGGTTCGCGGCGCGTTTCGGCGAGCTTACGAAAAGCTCGTTGCCGACCGCGCCCTGGATCACGCCGTCGCGCACGTCGGCGACCTCGCCGAGCGGAATGCTGTGCGCCCGGACTGTCCGCAGAAACGCGCTGTCGGCGCAAAGTCCGGCAACGATGCGGCATCCGGGAAACGCGAGGATGTCGGCGGCGGGCACGTCTCCCGCGTCGTCGATGCGGACGCAGCCGTCCGGCGGCATCGGTTCGCGCCGGAAGATGACGGCGGCGGAATCCACCACGGCTTTCCCGAACAGGCGCGGCGGCAGCGCCGAGGCGGAGACCAGGCGCTGTTCGGTCAGAAGCCAGCGGCGCATGGGTTCGCCCTGCGTGTTCAGAAGCAGACGGTCCGGCGCGAGCCATCCGCACACGCCGCCCTCGCGCGCCAGACGCGCCCCGAGCTCGATGAACAGCGAAAAGAGGTTGAAACGTCCGTTCGTGAAGCGGTATTCGGTGCGCAGACGGCATTTTTCGTCTTCCGGGATCATGCCGACCGGCACGAACGGCGGATTGCCGAGCACGAAGTCGAACGAGTCCGCCGGAAACACGTTTTCCCGCAGAGCGTCGGCGCAGACGATCCGCGGCGCGCCGGGGCGTCCGGTCAAGCTCAGATACAGCCAGCGCAATCTCAATTCGGCGACCTCTGCGGCGAGCGGCTGAAGTTCGATCCCGCAGATGTTTTCCGGTTTCGGGAGCACGCCGAAACGTCGATGCAGCACGCGCATGGCGGCGGCAAGGAACGCTCCGCATCCGCACGCGGGGTCGATAATGCGGAGCTGCGGGACGTTTTTTCTGTTCAAATTGGGCAGGGCGTCCAGCGCGTCGGACACGATGCGTTCGGCAACAAGCCGCGGGGTATAATAAATGCCGTGTCGTTTGCGGACCGGAGCAAGAGCGGCGGCACAAAGCGTTTCGAGGTCGTCTATCTTTAAGACATGTCTGTCCGGGCGGGAGCGCGGCATGCTCAATCGGCTTCCTGGAACGCCTGGATGATGGCGAGGAAATCGTCCGGGATCGGCGCTTCGAACTGCATGCGTTCGCCGGTCACGGGGTGCGGGAACGAGATGCGACGTGCGTGGAGCATCTGGCGCGGCGCGGGCGAGGAGCGTCCGCGGTTGTAAAGCTTGTCGCCGACGATGGGGTAGTCCTTGTAGGACAGATGGACGCGGATCTGGTGCGTGCGGCCGGTGTGGGGGTGCATCTCCATCACGGCGACCTTGCGGCCGTCCCAGACGCCCTTGCGGATGAGCTTCCACGTGGTGACGGCTTCGCGGCCCTGCCCGTCGCGCGCGATCGCCATGCGTTTGTGGTCGGGGTGGCGCATGATGGGCGCATTGACCACGTTCACGGGCGGCGACGGCCAGCCGTGGACAATGGCGAGGTAGGTCTTCTGCACGTCGCGGGCGGCGAACGACTGCGCGAGCTTGCGGAGCGCCTTCGCGGTCTTCGCGATGACCAGCGCGCCGCTGGTGTCCTTGTCGAGGCGGTGCACGATGCCGGGCCGCATGGCGTCGAAATCCTCGTCGTCAAGCCCCGGTTCGCGTCCGAGCAGGGCGTTCACCACGGTGCCGTGCCAGTTGCCGGCCGCCGGATGCACCACCATGCCCGCGGGCTTGTTGATGACCAGCAGGACCTCGTCTTCGTAGATCACATCGAGCGGGATGTCCTCGCCCTCGGCCTTCAGCGGGACGGCCGGCAGGTCGTCGGTCAGGACGACGGCGGTCCCGGCGGGGAATTTGAGGCGGGGCACGTCGCAGACTTTGCCGTTGACCGTGAGCTTGCCGTCGCGGATGAGCTTCTGGATGTGCGTCCGCGAGAGGTCGGGGCAATGTGCCGCCAGCGCCTGGTCGATGCGATCGAGCGCGTCGTTTTCGTCGAGCGTGAACTCGTAGACCGCGTTGTCGGATTCGTCAGGCATCGGCGGATTCCTCTTCCGTTTCCTTTTCCGCGTCGCGTTCCTTCTTCTTTCCGAGCTTGCGGGCCGCGAGGCACACGATGACGCCGCCGGGGATGGCGATCGCGACTGCGATGAACTGCGACGGCGTGAGGCCGAGGATGGAATCGGTGTGGTCGCCGCGCATGAATTCGATCAGGAAGCGCATCACGCCGTACAGGATCAGGTACACGCCGCCGACCATCCCGGCGTACTTGCGTTTCCGCAGCAGCAGGAGCAGAACAATGCACATCAGGACGTTTCCGGCGGACTCGAAGAGCTGGACCGGGTAGACCGGCGCGGACCCGTCCGTCAGGAGCGAAGGATAGCGGACCGCCGCGAAGGAGCCTTTCGGGAACTGGACTGCGAGCGGGAACCCGTTCGGCGCGGGCTTGCCGAAGCAGCAGCCCTGCATGAAACAGCTCACGCGACCGAACGCGTGGGCGAGCGCCATGGCGGGGCCGAGGACGTCGAGGAGCGCGAGCAGGCTGATGTTCTTCCGCGGTTCGGCGCCGTCGGCGGTCTGCTTCTCTTTCAGTCCGAGCATGCGGCGGACAGTCGGCCATTTGGCGTAGACACATTCGGCGGTGAACGCCAGGATAAACCCGCCGTAGAAGACGAGCCCGCCCTCGTGCACGTTCAGGATCGCCAGCAGGCCGCGCCCCCGGAACTGGTCCCAGAACTGGATCACGTAGAACACCCGCGCCCCGATCACGCCGGCGAACAGCGCGATCATGGAGATGTTGTAGACCTGGTCGGTCGTGAGATCGGCGTATTTCCGGATCTTCAGCAACAGGAGGAACGACACGAGGAAGCCGATGCCGATGAAAATGCCGTACCAGTGGACGGCGAACGAACCGATATGGAAAGCGATGGGATACATTTTTTCTCCGTTGTCAGTAAAAAAATGCAAAAACCACTGGAAAAAACAGGGTTTCGCGGGTACATTAATTCATCACATTTTTCCGGCGGATGGCTCCGCGGGAAAAAAAGCATCTTAAAGTATAGCATCTTCCGCAGAAAATTCCAGTACAAAACGCACGGCGGATGCGAAAAAACCGGAAAAATACCCCGGGAGAAAGGTCCCCCATGACAGAAGCCATCGCCAGCCACATCGAATACTTCGCGAATTTCGCCCACACGGCACCCCTGCTCTTTTTCTTCTTCATCTTCCTCTTCATGGCCATCGAAAGCTCGTTCATCCCGTTCCCCAGCGAAGTGGTCATGATCCCCGCCGGATTCCTGATCTGGCGCTATCCGCTGACGCCGTCGCACGTGCTCGACGTGCTGCTTGTGATCGCGACCGGGCTCTGCGGGTCCATGGCCGGGGCCTATGTGAACTATTTTTTGTCCAAATGGCTCGGGCGGCCCGTGCTTCACACGCTGCTGAAGAAATACGGCAAGTACATCCTCATGTCGGAACAGTCGCTTGACCGCGCGGAGGAGATCTTCCGCGAATACGGCGAAGTCGTCACGTTCATCTCGCGTCTGCTTCCGGCGATCCGCCAGCTCATTTCCATCCCGGCGGGCCTCTCGCACATGAACCTCTTCCGCTTCACGCTCTTCACGGCGCTCGGGGCCGGGCTCTGGACGGCGGTCCTGACTCTGCTCGGCGTGTGGTTCGGCCACGCGACCGGCGACATGACCTATCTGGAGATGATCGAGAAGGGCAAGGCGCTCATTCAGGAGCATTATCTGGAAATCTTCCTCGGATGCGCCGTTCTGCTCGTCGCATACATT
>JAEEQO010000114.1 GCA_016285335.1 Victivallales bacterium
GAAACGAGGCTACGGTGAACGGGCTTTTGCTCAACGGGCGCGACTGGCGAAATTGGCAAACGCACTGGGTTTAGGTCCCAGCACCGAAAGGTTTGCGGGTTCGAGTCCCGCGTCGCGCACCATTTTCCAACTCAAAACGGCGGTTTTCCCCCGTTTCTTCTCCGTCTGTCCTTTTTTTATTTCGAGTGCCGGATCGTGCAGGTGCACAAAAGGAAAAGGCTGCTCGCAGCTTGGTATGCACGACGGTGGGGTCAACCTCATTTTCTGCACAAAAAAGGACGCCCGGATGAGCCGGACGTCCAAAATCGGTCTTATTGAACTCGCGGGAGAAGATCATTTCTCCGCAGGAGCTTCCTTCGCAGGGGCGAAGTCGTTGATCTTCGCGGTTTTCTCGATGGCTTCGTCGAGCGTCTTGTTGAGCTCGGCCTGGGCCTTTTCCGCGGCGAGGTATTCGGTGATCTTGTCCTTGACCTTTTCAAGCGGAGTGACTTCTTCCGGGTTCCGTTCGATCAGCTTGATGATGTGGTAGCCGAAGCGCGTCTTGACGGGCTTCGTGATCTGGCCTTCCTTTTCGATGGCGAACGCGGCATCCGCGAATTCCTTGATCATGGCGCCGCTGCCGTCAAGCATCATGCCGTCCTTGTCGAAAGCGGGCAGCTTGCCGTTGTCGCGCTTGCCGGAGGGGCAGTCGCTCTTTTCCTGAGCGAGCTTGTCGAACTGGGCGGGATCCTTCACGAGCTCTTCGTAGATGGCGTCGATCTTGACCTTGGCGTCCGCGTCGGCCTTGTCGGCGTCTTCCTCTTCCTCGTCGGGCTGGATGAGGATGTGGGCGACGGTCACGCCGGCGGGCTTGGTGACGTCTTCGATGTGTTCCTCGTAGAACTTCTTCACGTCGTCGTCGGAGACGTCCTTTTTCGCCTTGTCGAGGAATTCGGCGTGGACGAACTTGGACATGGCGGCGGCCTTCTGGATCTCGGTGTCTTCGGAAGTCTGCTTCATGTGGTCTTCCAGCGTGAGGCCGCGCGCCTTCAGCATCTCTTCGATCTCTTCCTTTTCGTCAGCCGGGAGCTCTTCGAATTCTTCCTTCATTTCCTTGACGACGAATTCGGCGGACGGCTTGAACCCGGCCTTTTCGGCCAGCTTCAGCATGACGCGGTCCTTCACCATGTCGCCGATCTGCTTCTGCATGGCATGGCGGAGACTTTCCTCACCGATGCTCTTGAAAAGATCGACCGGGAGTTCCTGGGACGTGATCTCGTCGATGATCTCCTTGCGGGGGATGGGCTCGCCGTCGACGGTGGCAACGGGATCGGGGAGGAATGCGAGGATCTCAAGAATTTCCGCCTCGGTGGCGGGCTTCATGTCAAAATCGTCGGCGTCGGCAGCCTGGGGCTGCCCGGCGGCGGCAGTGGAGGCCTGGGTCGTCGTCTGGGCGGGTTCGTCCGTCTTCTTGTCTCCGCAGGCGCTGAGGGCCGCGGCGGCGATGCCGGCGGCGAAGAAGAGCGCAAAAGCTTTTCCGGTGAGTTTCATGGCGTTCATGTTCACTCCTGTTTCTGGTTATCGTTCGTTATGTATGATTGTTTGATGTGCCGGGGTTCTGCTGCCGGAGATTGCCGGACGGGGCGTCCGCCGATCGCCTTTTTGCAAAAACGGTTATATACCATTAGCACCGATTCCCGCGTTTTCAAACCGGAAACCCGACTTTTTTCGGGAAAGTTTGGATTCCGGCAGGTTTGCGGGGTGCGGATGCGGGCGTTATTTCTTCTCGTTGCCGGCCTTCTCCGGTTTCCAGTATTTGACGGTGTTGCGGATCGCCTCGACCTCCTTGTCGAGCTCGATGGCCTTTTCGGGGGCCTTCGATTTCACGAGCTCGTCCAGGACCTTAGCCTTCTCGTCGTCGAATTTGCCGGGGAACTGCGCCCGGTTGGCGTCGTAGAACTCCTTGACGTCGGCGTCCTTGATGTCCTTCTTCGCCGCGTTTTCCGCGTGTTCGTTCACGAAGAGCTGCATGGCGGTCTGCTTCTGGATCGCCTCGATGGCGGCGAGCTTGGCGACCTGTTCCTCCAGCGTGACGCCCTGCGCCTTCAGGCCTTCTTCCAGCGTCTTGCGCTCTTCGGCGGGGATGCCGTCGAGCTCCTTCATCACGGAGTCCTTCACGAGCTGCGCGGACGGCTTGAATCCGGCCTTCTGCGCGAGGTAGAGCAGGATGGCGTCGTCGAGGTTCGCCTGGATCATCGTGCCGACGGATTCGGGCGTGATGCGCTTGCAGTCGCTTTCGGTCGGCTCCTGGTCGAAGATCTCCTTCAAGAGCTCGTCCTTCGTGAGCTTCAGGTCCTCGTATTCCACGAGCATGTCGGGCAGGTAGGCGAACTGCGCCTTCAGCTGGTCCATCGTAACGGGCTTGCCTTTGCCGTCAAGGATGTCCTGGACCCGGTCGATGTAATCCTTCGCGTAGCCGGAGATGGAGCCGAGCTTGGTCTCGCCGTCGGACGCCAGCACGACGGTGTGGGGATAACCCTCGGCATTGAACTTCTCGGCGAGCTCGGCATTCTGCTTCTTCAGCGCTTCGGGCTGTTCGATTTCCTGCGGGAAGTCGAGTTCGACCAGCACGAGCTTCTTCGAGAAGTCCTTGAACTCGTCGCCGTCCAGCACGTCCGCGTGCAGGCGCTTGCGCCAGATGCACCAGTCTGACCCGGTGAAGAACATCAGAATGGGCTTCTTCTCCTTGGCGGCCTGTTTCTTCGCCGCCTCGAAGTCGGTCAGCCACGCGAGCTCTTCCCCGACTTCATCAGCGGCCGCTTCTCCGGATTTTTTTTTTGCAGCGGCCGAGTCTTTTTTCACGGCCTTTTTCAAGCTCTTCATCAGGTCGGAGTCGTAGCCTTCCGTCCGGTCGAGCTCCTTTTCGCCGTCGGAGGCAAGGAGCACCACGGTCGGGTAGCCGCTGACCTTGAACTTTTTGCCAAGCTCGGCGTTCTGCTTCTTCAGCGCTTCGGACTGTTCCTTGGCGCGCGGGAAGTCGAGCTCGACCAGGACCAGGCCGTCCTTGGCGAAATCCTGGAATTCACTCTTGTCGAGGACATCTTCATGAAGCTTCTTGCACCAGCCGCACCAGTCGGACCCGGTGAAGAACATCAGGATGGGCTTCTTCTGTTCTGCGGCCTGCTTCTTCGCCGCCTCGAAATCGGTCAGCCAGACGACCTCGGCCTTCTTCGCCGCCTCTTTCGCCTCGGCGGCGGGTTTTGCGTCGGCGGCGTTCAGGGCGGCCCCTGCGAAAAGCGGTCCGCAGAGCGCGGCCGCGAGGATCAGTTCAAAATGCTTCATAGGTATGCGACCTCCATAACAGGTGGATGAAAAACAAAAAAAGAAACAAACTTAATATTATAGCATTAGACAATGAAAAATGCAAATCTGTTCCCGTTCTTCTTTGAAAAATAACTTGCCCACGTTCCGATGCCGCTTGCGGCGAATCCGATGGCGGAATGAACGGTTCCGGCTGGAAAAAACGGAAAACTGTCCGAAAAACTCTTGCAATCGCGTGATTTCCGCGCTATAGTATTGCATCATTTCATTTTGAAGCCGAATCAACGCCGGACGCCGTTCCCCTGTGCCGCGTCCGGCACTGCGAAAATGAGGATGCCGCATGAAAAAATCCAGTCTCGCCTTGTCCGCCGCCGCTCTGTGCTGCGCCGGGATCGTCTGTGAAGCCGCCGATTTTCCGATCCCCGGGAAAACGGAGGGAGCCGGCGCCGAAAAGTACAAGTCCGTCGCGTGCGTTCCGGTCGAATACGTGAAGCTCACGAACGGCCCGCTCGCCGACCGCCAGAAGCTCAACAACCACTACATCGCGTACACGATCAAGCCGGACCGCCTGCTGGAGCCGTTCCGCATTCAGGCGGGGCTGCCGAAGAAGGCCGACCGCTACGACGGCTGGGAGGACGGACAGCTCTCCGGTCACGCCATGGGGCATTACCTCTCCGCGCTGGCGTACGTGTATTCGATTACGAAGGACGAACAGGCGAAGAAGCAGGCCGTGTACGTGGTGGACGAGATCGCGAAGATGCAGGCCGCCGATCCCGACGGCTATGCGTTCCCCGTCCCGAAAAAGACGTTCACGCAGCTCCGCGACAACCAGGTCCAGGCGCAGCCGTTCAACCTGAACGGCATCTGGTCGCCGTTCTATTCCCTGCACAAGCTCTTCGCCGGACTCCGCGACGTGTATCACCTGATGGAATACCCGAAGGCGCTTGAGGCGGAACAGAAGCTCGGCGATTTCGTGATCTCCGTGGTCTCCCCGCTCACGCCGGAAAACGACCAGCGCATGCTTTCCTGCGAGTTCGGCGGCATGGACGAGGTCCTGGCCGACCTCACTGCCGACACCGGCGAGAAAAAATACCTCGACTGCGCCATGAAGTATTTCTACCACCAGGCGCTCATGGACCCGCTGAGCCGCGGGCAGGACATCCTGACCGGGCGGCACGGCAACACCATGATCCCGGAAATGACCGGCATGGGCCGCATCTACGAACTCACAGGCGACAAAAAGTACCGCGACATCGCCGAATTCTTCTATGACCGCGTGGCGAACCACCGCAGCTACGCCACCGGCGGACACGGCGACGGCGAGTATTTCTTCAACGTCGGCGACGACGCGAAGCACCTGTCCAGCCACACGACCGAGTCGTGCAACTGCTACAACATGCTGAAGCTCGCCAAGCTCGTCTACGAGTGGAAACCGTCCGCCGCGGTCATGGATTTCGCCGAGCGTGTGACGCTGAACCATGTGGCGTCCGTGATCCGTCCCGACCGCGAGGGTGCGTATTGCTACTTCCAGCCGCTCGCGTCCGTCGCCGTGAAGAACTTCTCCACCAGCGAACACGTCTGGACGTGCTGCGTCGGCACCGGGCTTGAAAACCCGGGGCGCTACGGCGAGCTGGTCGCGGCCGGCAAGAAGGGCGAACTGTTCCTGAACCAGTTCTGGGACGCGGACGTCATGCTCGACGGCCTCCAGTGGCTGACCGTGATCGGAAAATATCCGCCGCCGAACGGCATCATGTACCGGGTCGATATGACCCCGCGCAAACGCCTGTCCGTTTCCGGCGGATTCCCGTACGCGCAGAACGTGACGGTGAAGGTGTTCCCCGGCGAGGGCTCGACCGCCGATTTCACGCTGAAGATCCGCAAGCCGTACTGGAGCCCGGATATGACGCTGAAAGTGAACGGCGAGCCAGTTTCCGCGACCGCGGGCGACGACGGCTACATCGCCGTCAAACGCACATGGAAGGAAGGCGACGCCGTGACCATCGGTTTCGATTTCCGACTGCGCGCGGTCCCCATGACCGACAAGCCCGGCGATCCCGTTTGCCTCATGTACGGCCCCTTCGTGCTCGCGGGCATCGTCCCGCCCGATCCGGCGAATCCGGGGGCGCGCGCCTGGCGCAACGACGGGCAGAGCTACGAAACGCCGCCCGTGATGGTGGCGGAGAGCGTGGAGGACCTGATCTCGAAGCTCACGCCCGCGGACGGATTCGCTCACTTCAGGAGCGATGGCCTGATCTATCCGAAGGACCTCGAGTTCCGCCCGCTCATGGACCTTATGGATGAACACTACGCGGTGTATTTCAACCGGTTCAGCAAGGCGCAATGGGACGCCGAAGGATCCGACGTCATCAGCCGCGTCCGCCTCGAAATGGGCAACAGCCGCCGCCTCGTCGACGAGATCGACCCCGGCTATCAGCAGTCCGAGATCGACCATAAGGTCGTGACCGGCGACACGCAGGCACGCGCCGGCATGGACGGCAGCCGGTTCCGTTTCGCGCCCGCCGGGACCTCGTTCGAGTACACCGTGTCGAACCTGCCTTCCGGCGAGCCGCTGACGCTGACCGTGACGATGTCCGGCCGCAACACCGCGCTGAAGATCGTGTGCGGCGGCAGGGAGATCTTCTCCGAGGATGTGAACACCGAACGCGGCCAGAGCGTCGACAAGACGATCCCGATCCCCGCGGATGCGGTCGCCGCCGACGGCACGGCGAAGCTCGTGTTCAGCGGCGCCAACGGCAAGGCTTCTCCGCAGCTCACCAAGATTCGCGTGATGCGGACGAAGTGACCGAGCTTCAAACTTGTACGAAAAACCTCCGCCGGGCTGTGTTTTTTCACGGTCCGGCATTTTCGTTTCCGGCTGTCCGTTTCATCGGGACGGTAGAAAAAAAAGCCTTTTTCCAAAAAAAAGCTTTCATAAACGGGGAAGACGTGCTATATTAATAGATAATAGTTTCAACCAACAACAAATCTACCCCCCGAGGAACAGAAAATGCCGGAAGACAAAACCTGTAAATACGGCCAGGCAAAGGTCGATTTCATTTGCGCCGAAGAAGGCTGCGACGGCGTCGTGCAGTTCAGCCTGCATGACTGCACGGACAGCGGCATCCAGGTGCTCTGCCCCAAGTGCCACAAACCCTACGTGTTCGACCATGAGCTCCGTGCGAAGTTCGCCAAGCTCCAGAAGCTGATCGAGGCCGTCCGCGAGGCGGAACCCATCCTCGGCGACTGCAACGTTTCCGTGAACGTGCCCGGCGGCAGCGTGAAGATCCCCTACGCCATGCTGCTCACCCGCCTGAACACCATGCTCACGCTCCACGTCGGCGGCAGATCCATCGACTTCCACCTCTGGATCCAGCCGTCCTCCCCCGACACCTTCCGTTAATCACCTCAAAAAGGGATGCCAATACCATGACCGACCAGGAAATCATTGCCGCATTCGAGTCCGCCGGCGCTCTGCTGACCGGACATTTCCAGCTCCGCAGCAAGAAACACAGCAACCGTTTCTTCCAGGCTGCGCTCGTCTTCAAGAAGCCGTGGGTCGGCGAAGAGCTCTGCAAGGAGCTCGCCGCCCGCATCAAAGCCGCCGGGATCGAGGCGGAGACCGTGATCTCCCCTGCCGTGGGCGGCCTCTTCGTCGGGCAGGAGATCGCCCGCGCCCTCCACATCGAATCCATCTTCGCCGACAAGGAGAACGACCAGCTCGTCCTGAAGCGCGGCTTCCGCCTGAAACCGGGCGAGAAGGTCATCGTGGCGGAGGACGTCGTGACCGAGGGCGGCCGCGTGCAGCAGACGATCGACCTGGTGCGTTCGCTCGGCGCCGATCCGGTGGCGGTCGCGGTCATCACCGACCGCAGCGGCGGCAAGGTCTCGTTCGGCGGCATCCCGTTCTTCAGCCTGCTGAAGCTCTCCCTGCCGACCTACACGGCGGAGGAGTGCCCCATGTGCCGCGCCGGACAGCCCATCGACGTCCCCGGCAGCAAATCCTGAATCCGCCCCGGCGGATGAACCACAGAAAGACCATACATGTTTGCAACGATCGTTAAGAAAATATTCGGCAGCAAGTCGGAACGCGACGTGAAGCGGCTGCGGCCCCTGGTGGCGAAGATCAACGCCCTGGAGGAGCAGTACCAGTCGCTGACCGAGGAGCAGCTGAAAGCCAAGACGCAGGAATTCAAGGACCGCTACGCGAAGGGCGAATCGCTCGACTCCATGATGTGCGAGGCGTTCGCCGTCGTGAAGAACGCCTGCCGCCGCATGGTGGGGCGCACCTACCAGGTCTGCGGACACGACCTCGTTTGGGACATGGTCCCGTTCGATGTGCAGATCATCGGCGGCATCGTGCTCCATCAGGGCAAGATCGCGGAAATGGCGACCGGCGAGGGCAAGACGCTCGTCGCCACCATGCCGCTCTACCTGAACGCGCTCTCCGGGCACAACTGCCAGCTCGTCACCGTGAACGACTACCTCGCGCTCCGCGACTCCCAGTGGGTCGGCCGCGTGTTTGAATACCTCGGCCTCACGGTCGGCTGCATCCAGAACTCCATGCACTCCGCCCAGCGCAAGGCTCAGTACGCCTGCGACATCACCTACGGCACGAACAGCGAGTTCGGGTTCGACTACCTGCGCGACATGGGCATGGCGACCGACAAGGACCACCTCGTCCAGCGCGACTACTACTACGTGATCGTCGACGAAGTCGACTCCATCCTCATCGACGAGGCGCGCACGCCGCTGATCATTTCCGGTCCCGTGAACGTCTCCACGCACCAGTTCGACAAGCTTCAGCCGCTCGTCGCCTCGCTCTTCCGCAAGCAGGAATCCCTCTGCGACCGCTTCCTGAAGGAAGCCAAAGACGTCATCGACCGCCGCGACGAGGGCAAGGCTACGGACGAGGAGTTCGACGACGCCATCCGCAAGCTGCTTCAGGTCAAGTTCGGCATGCCGCGCCACAAGATGCTCGCCCGCATCCTGGAGGACGCCGACATTCTGAAGAAGCTCGAAAAGTACGAATCGTTTGTGCGCAGCGACCAGAACCGCGGCATGCTTCAGGAGGTCCAGGAGGACCTGTACTTCTCCATGGACGAGAAGCAGCACGAAGCCGACCTCACGGAACGCGGCCGCAACGCCATTTCGCCGAACGACCCCGACGCGTTCGTCCTGCCCGACCTGCTGAATTCCCTGCACGACATCGACAACGACCCGAAGACGGACTACCAGACCAAGCTCATGCGCCACCGGGCGTTCCAGGAGGCTTTCGCCGAAAAGAGCGAACGCCTGCAGAACATCTCCCAGCTGCTCCGCGCGTACTGCCTCTTCGAGAAGGACGTGGACTACGTCGTCATGGAGGGCAAGGTGCTGATCGTGGACGAGCACACCGGACGCATCCTGCCGGGCCGCCGTTTCAGCGACGGCCTGCATCAGGCGCTCGAGGCGAAGGAGCACGTGAAGATCGAGAGCGAGACGCAGACGCTCGCCACGATCACCATTCAGAACTATTTCCGCATGTACAAGAAGCTCGCGGGCATGACCGGCACGGCCGAGACCGAGGCCACCGAGTTCCACCAGATCTACAAGCTCGACGTGGTCGTGATCCCCACGAACCGCCCGTGCATCCGCAAGGACGTGAACGACACGGTGTTCAAGACCAAGCGCGAGAAATTCCGCGCCATCGTGGCGGAGACCGAGGCGGCGTACAAGCGCGGCCAGCCCGTCCTGCTCGGCACAATCTCCGTCGAGGACTCCGAGCTCGTCAGCCGCATGCTCCTGGCGAAGAACATCCCGCACAACGTGCTGAACGCGAAGAATCACGCCCGCGAATCCGAGATCATCGCGCTCGCCGGACGCCGCGGCGCCATCACGGTCGCCACGAACATGGCCGGACGCGGCACCGACATCAAGCTCGAACCCGGCGTGGAACAGCTCGGCGGCCTGCTGGTCCTCGGCAGTTCCCGCCACGACTCCCGCCGCATCGACCGCCAGCTGCGCGGACGCTGCGGACGCCAGGGCGACCCCGGCATGTCGCATTTCTACGTGTCGCTGGAGGACAACCTGATGCGCCTGTTCGGTTCCGACCGCA
>JAEEQO010000115.1 GCA_016285335.1 Victivallales bacterium
CAGAACGGCAAGAACTACCATGTGACGTTCACGGACATCGACACGGGCATCATCCTGTACAGCGCGGACACCGTCCCCGGCGCGTTCATCACCAGCGTAAAGAAGTTCTTCATCCGGTTCCGCCTCATCATCCACGACAAGGGCAACGACACGCCGATTTTCACGCATGACTACGACGCCACGGGCAAGGAGGTCATGATCCAGCTCCCGGTCGGCACCATCGGCGACAGCATCGGCTGGTTCAGCTATGTGGAACGCTTCCAGCAGAAACACAAATGCAAGCTCGTGTGCGTGATGACCCCGTGGATCGCGGACATCTTCAAGAAGCAGTACCCGAACATCACGTTCATCACCACCGAGGAGACCAAGACGCACCGTCCGTACGCCTCCTACTACATGGGCCTCTTCTTCCGCGGCGACGTGGACAACCAGCCCATCGACTTCCGCTACATCGGCCTGCACCGCACCGCCGGCTACATCCTCGGCCTCGAAGATACCTCCGACATCCCGCCTCGCGTGGACCTTTCCGCCCCGCGCAAGATCAAGGAGAAATACGTCTGCATCGCCGCGCAGTCCAGCTCCCAGGCGAAATACTGGAACAACCCGTTCGGCTGGATCACGCTCGTGCAGTTCCTGAAGGACAACGGCTACCGCGTGCTCTGCATCGACAAGGAGAAAGTCCACGGCATCGGCCTGAACTGGAACTATATCCCGTACGGCACCGAGGACTTCACCGGCGACATCCCGCTGCAGGAACGCATCAACCTCATCAAGGACGCCGATTTCTTCGTCGGCCTCTCCAGCGGCCTCTCCTGGCTCGCCTGGTGCTGCAAGGTGCCGGTCGTGATGATCTCCGGCTTCACGCACCCGACCAACGAGTTCGCCACGCCGTACCGCATCATCAACTACCACACCTGCCATTCCTGCTGGAACGACATGCGCGAGAACTTCGACCACTACGATTTCCTGTGGTGCCCGCGCCACAAGGGCACCGACCGCCATTTCGAGTGCACGCGCCTCATCTCCGCGGAACAGGTCATCAACACCATCAAGAAGATCCCGACGTTCCGCCCGTCCGAGAAGCCGAAAGACGCCGCCGCGAAGGACGACGCCACGGCCCGCGACCCGGGAATCAAGAATTCTCAAAAAATTGATTCATATTCTGAATGGAAGGACAAACAGAGTTCTACAAAATCTCAAATCCCTCCCGAAAAAATACTTGCTGCTGGGCTGATAGGAATGAAGGACGGCAAGCACAAGAAATAACCGATCCTCATGGATTATTTCGTTTTCTCCGGCCCGACGCAAATCATGTGACGGCGCCGGAGAATTTATTTCAACTGAATAAGGATTACCATTTATGCCTCATTACCTCGAAGCCGCCATGCTGATCTGCTTCGGCGCCAGCTGGCCGTTCGCCATCATCAAGACCGTCCGCGCGAAGAATCCAGCGGGCAAAAGCTATCTCTTCGCCGCGCTGGTCGTGGCCGGATACGTCGCCGGGAGCACCGCCCGGTTCATGCGCGACGGCGCCGACCTGGTGTTCTGTCTCTACATCTTCGACATGCTGATGGTGCTGACGGA
Source organism: Victivallales bacterium (assembly GCA_016285335.1). The sequence continues at coordinate 1,585 of JAEEQO010000115.1, forward strand.
TACCGCGCTGTGTCTGCACTACCGGAAACGAAACGGAAAACAGGTGTAGATTTTTATAAGTTTTTTTTTCTCAGCCACTTGACAAAGCGGCGGCGCGGGTGTATGGTAAGTTTGTAAAACATCCGGCCGCCGTTTTTTGCTGAACGGAACGTTGTTCGGCGCGTCGGTCCGGCTCACGATTCCTATTCAGGAGGCAATGCGCCATGCGAGCAAGATTATGCACAGTTCTCTCCTTCCTTTTCCTGACCGTTCTGCCGTTTAGCCCCGCTGCGTTCGCGCAGGATGCCCTGACATTGCCCGGCGCGGCCGGGAGTTCTCTCCTCAAACCGGAGGCTCCCGCGCCGAAAGGCCGTACTTCCGGACTCCTGAATGAAGAGCTGGTCCAAAATGAAAAGGACGCGGAGGCCATTCTCGAACGCGACCTGGCCGCTTACCCCGATTTTGTGTTTCACGCGGACCTGGCGGCAATCCATAAGATCGATCACGATGCCGTGCTGCTGTTCCTCCTGTTCGAAAACCTGAAGGCGCAGTTCGAATCGGAGACGTCCGCGGACCGGCGGCAGCAGCTCCTTGCAACAGCGCGGGAATGGGCTTTCCAGGACGATGCGCTCGAGGTCTTCTGTCTGCTGGACCGGTTCCTGCTTGACCATTCCGGCGCGGATTACGCGACGCTTCCGGCCAGAAAACGGCAGCTCGAAAAGGACCTGGCGCGCTGCGAGACGGCCGACGGCAGCGCCCGTCTGCGGCATGATTCCGACATGCAGCCGCGGCAGTGGGTCCACCGTCGGACCAAGTACGCGCTGGAGCATTTCGGCGAGGGGGAGGACGCGCGGAAAAAGCTGCGCGATTACGACACCTCGCTCAAGTACAAGAAGAACCACTTTTACACGCTGGTCCCGGACAAGGAGAGGGAACGTGTTTTCCGCATGGTCCCGTCCCTCGACGATGACGCGAAGAACGATCTGGATGTTTCCCTGTTTCCGTTGTTCCATCGCTACGAATACCCGGAGGGCGCCACGGATGCGGTCCGTGTGATCCCGGACCTGAAGGAGATCGAATCCTGGCGCAGGAAGAATCATTTCGAGAAGGACGTGATGACGGAGCTCTTCACGGAGATCATCCGGGAGCATGTGTCGGTGCGACGTGATCGCTACAACTCGTACGCGCCGGAAGGATACGAATGCGCGGTGTTCGGCATCCGCGGGTATCCTCCGCCCGGCGGGGAGTTCCTGAACCTGCTTCGGGATTGCGCCAGGGCGCGCGCACTGAAACTCCCGGTCGTGTTCGACAGTTTCTTCCACGTGTACCCGGACTGGTTCCTGCATGACGGGGACGTCCGGGCCGTGGCGATGAAAACGAGACTCGACGAGTTCCAGCCGGAACAATACCTGTTCGACGACCTGAAAAAACAGTTCGAATCGGAGACGGACGCGGTCCGCAGGGAGAAGATTCTCGACTGGATCCGGCAGCGGGCGCTTGCGGACGACGGGCTGTTCGAGGACTTCTGCGAGCTCGACCGGTTCCTGCTGGACCATTGCGGCGAAGAATACGCCGCGAGCCCGGAGCGGAAACGCCGGTTGAAACGCGATCTGGAGCGTTACGAAGACATGGGGCGCCGGAACTGGATGTACCGCCGGACGAAGTACGCGCTGGAGCATTTCGGCGAGGGGGAGGACGCGCGGAAAACGCTGCGCGACCTTGACACGAATCCGGCGTACCGGACCCGCGCTTACGATGTCGCGCTGGAGGAAAAAGAGGGCAGGAAACAACCGATTGAACTGCCGGCCGAGCTCGCCGGACGTGTTATTGTTAAGCAGGCTTCGAAAGTGGAAGCCGTCATCGCGCCGACGAACGTGATCCTGTGCAGTGTGCCGGAGAAAGCGACGGTCGAACTGGAAACAAAGCGGCTGTATCAGCGGGCGGACAGGCCGTCCGAACCGATCCGCGTTCAGGAGGGGGGCCGGACACGGCTTATCCCGGCGGAATGGAAGGACGACGTCACGGAGATTCCGGGAAAAGTCCGGCTGACGATCTCGCCGCTCCGCAGCTCGAAATACGCATTGACAAGCACGATCAGATCGACATACGAAAGGGCCTACAGCAGCACGCGCCCGTCTTCCTGGAACTTCGACTGCGCGGTCGAAACGCCGTTCGATTTTTCTTTTAACTATATGCCGGGAAAGCAAATGTCTCTGACCGCGTCCTATTTCAATGCAGCGATCTCGATCCTGATGCAGGACCAGGACCTGAAACGGCCGCTTCCGCAGTCGGAGCTGGAACCGGCGTTTTCGTTCGCGAGAATGCTTTTCCACGGCTATGAGAGCCAGTCGGACGTGAAACAGGTCGAATATTTCGACCTGAAACCCGAAGCTGTGAAGCTCGTGGCAGACCAGACGGGGACGGTGTTCAAGATCGACTGCCCGTACAGGGAAGCGTACCGGGACCTGAAGAACGAATTCTATGTGCTGGCGGTCGCGGACAAGGGGGAACTCTCCGTGGAAAAGGCGTATTACCATTTCGGAAGGCCGGATTCCGTTCCGGCGAACTTCGTTTCGACGGACTACTACAGCGGCGAGAAGACCGAGAGAAAAACGTTCTTCTATCATATCGCCGATTCGGGCGAAGCGACGGCGTATCCCGCGCTGGCGGACATCCCGGACACCGTGTTCCTGACGCTCCCGGAAGGCGAAACGTCCGCGGAAGTGACCTTCTATTTCATCTCCAAAGACGGCGCGCAGTATGCCGCACAGAAAGTCGAACTGAACGTCCCGGAAGGCACGGAGCCGCGGACGATTTCGTCCAAGCCGACGGTCTACGATATCCAGGGGGAGATTTACGGGACCGGCAATAAGCCGCTCGACAAGGTCGGAATGAACGTCGAGTTCCTCGACGCGTCCGATCCCGAACGGGGGGCGACCGACCGGGAAATCGCGACGTTCGATTCGGCGTTCCGCCTCATCCTGTTCGGCTACCCGAAAACGCAGCTCAAACTGACGTTTTCGCACGACGGATACGTTTCCTCAAGTCAGCTCGTTACGCCCGAGGAGCTGCGGGCCGAACAGGAAAACAATCGGAGCCGGTCGCGTGCGTCCGAGCTCTTCGACCGCGACACGGATGCCTCGGACCGGGAGATCGTGCTGAAGAAAAAGATCAATCATACCATGGTGAATCTTCCGGCGGACATGATCGTGCTGTCCGGCGAGCTCAAATACGACCCCGCGAACAACACGCGGATCGTGTGCGATCTTTCGGAAGTCGAGCAGGGGAAAGCGCAGCTGAAAACGACCGATATGGAAACGCCGCCCGGAAGCAGGTATCTGGAATTCAAAATCCTGTATTCGCAGATCACGCCCTTCGATCTCAATATCCCTCCGGATCGGCTTCTCCTCAATGTCCCGAGACTCGCCGCGGTCTATTACCGATCCGAGGAAGAGAACGCCGGATTCCGGTCGATCCAGAATTACGGCATTCCCGAGAAAAACCCATACACGTTCGAGAATTACCTGGACCGGGACAAGACCGCGCCGGAGGACTGGTATCTGGACGGAGCCCGCGAGCTGCAGATGAATTACGGGGGAGAGAGTATCAGCTTCGCGCTGAGGAACAAACCGTATATCCTGTCGCTGCTGGACCGGATCCGCCGGGAAACCGGGGCGGATATCCGTACGCCGGACGAAAGCTATTTCAACAGCAGCAGAGTCGCCGCGTCCCCGGAGGTCTTCGCGTTTCTGAAATGCGGCAAGCATTACGGAAAGATCGGAATCCGCAATGTGCGTGTAGAGTTCAACCCAGATGACCCGAAAAAATCAACCGCCACGCTCGAATTCGAGCTTCACATCAACAAGGCGGAAAACGACCGGAACCTGACCGTCCGCTGAAAACGGCGGAAGAAGTTCCGACTTCCAGTTCCGGCGCGGTTGTCGTCACATTTGTTTTCTGTTTTTTTATTTGACAAAACGGCATCGGCGATATATACTATCTGTATTAAAAAACCGGAACCGCGCCGTTTTTGTCGTTTTTTGTAGTGGAAAGCGGCGGTTCATCCCATCATTTTCAGGAGAGTTTTTGCCATGACCGGACGTTTTTACACGACATTATTTGTTCTTTTCACCGTTTCGCTACTGAAATCGCCGATCCCGGCGGCGTTTGCGCTGGACGCCGATCCCGTGCTGATCGCCGCAACGGACAAGAAACCGTTCGTGATGACGGTGATGGGCGTCAGGAAAGCGTTTCCTGTGGCGGCCGACACGATCCGGGTCGAACTCGGTGCGGCGATCAATTCCGGCCCGCTCAAAGAATTGAACACGTACTGCATTGTCAGCGAAGACGACCCGGAATATGCCTATGAGAAATTCGTCCAGCCGCTCTCCGTGTCTTTACCCCGGGACCACAACGTCCTGGAGTCCGTCGTGCCGAATGGGTTCAAATCCGAGTCAAAACCGGCGAACATCACCGAGTTCAAACGCGAAACGGTGGACGTGAAGCTTCACGCTCCGATGCAGCCCGGCAAATCCTATGCCGTCATCATCTACGGGTATGGCTCCGACGTGGTGTCGGCAGGACGTGCCGCCTATGAGTTTACCTACGACCCGGCGGACATCCCGAATGCGCCGGACATCGGGCACGAGCCCGACCTCGTGACATTGACCGTGCTGGGACTTCGCGGGCTGGACAGCGTGGGAAACGGCATCATCCGCCTGGAGTTCGGCCCGACCTTCTCCTATAAAGAAGGATATCTGCTCAAAAACTACCGTGTCACGATCAACGGCGCCCCCGTGACCGTCAAAGCTATGGGGCGGCACAGCGAGATCGACCTGTACCGTCCGACCGGATGGCCGTACTCCGTCCTCTTGCGGCACGAAGTCTTCCTTCAGCTGGACCGCGTGCTGTCCGAAGGCGACCGCCTCCGCGTCGAGGTCGATCCGGCTGTCGTTTCCGGCGCGAATGCCGCTGAAATGACGTTTTCGGACAAGACTTCGTTCTCCAGCACGGTCAAGGTCAATCAGGTCGGCTACATCGCATCCGAGACAAAGACCGCGAAGATCGGCCGCTGGCTCGGTTCTTTCCCTGACGAAGCCGCGATCCTGGCGACTTCGGGCGATACGGAACGTTTCCGCGACATATCCGCCGAAGAGATATTCTTCGGCGCCTCGAAAATACAACCTGAAGACAATGGCGGAAAAGATGCCGGAGAAAAGCAAAAAGCCCCGGCTGACAAATCGGAAAGCAAAACGGCGTCGATCAAGGACGGCACCGTCTCCGCCGCACCGCACGAATTCGCCAAATCATCGCTCAAATTCGATGCACCGCCGCCGTTCGAGATCCGGGACGTCCGCACCGGCAAAGCCGTCTTCTCCGGGCAAAGCAGGCTTGCCAATCCCGGGAACCGTTCGGAGGGCAGGGCGCAGTATTCCGGGGAAAACGTCTATGACATCGACTTCACCGAGTTCAGGACTCCGGGCCGGTACTATATCGCCGTACCCGGCGTCGGACGCAGTTTCGAGTTTTCGATCGCCGCCGATGTTTACGAAGAGGCATTCCAGATCGCGGCCTACGGCGTTTTCGCCCAGCGGTGCGGCATCGAGCTGGAGGAGCCGTATTCGGACTGGCACCGCATCGCCTGCCACGACCACGGGATCCAGGTGACCTCGCACAAGAAGATCGACGGCGGCAACTTCATCGACGCGGGAAAGGCTGTTTTTGAGAAAAACCTTTTCCCCGAGGTGAACGAGCGTCCCTCCATCTATTCCGGGCCGGAACTCATCGCATGTTTCCCGTTCAATGGATCCGCGGCAAACACCATTCCCGGCGGCATGGTGCTTTCCCCCGTGAACGGGGAAAAACAGTCGTTCAAGGTCCTGCCGAATCTTCTCTGGGACGGCGAGTCCAATCGTGTCTTCGAGACGAAATCCGGGCATGACAACGGATGGACAGGAAAATTGAATTACGACAAAGAGCAGGGGCTTACGTTCCATTTCTGGTTGCGCCGAACAGATGCACCAAAGGGAAACCGGTTCGACGGTGACGTGATTGCGCTCCGGTCCGGCAAGTCCTATTCCCTTCGTTTCTATTGCAATTGGGGGGTATCGAATTTTGTCCTCAACGGCACAAGATTTTATTCTGGCGGCCGGTTCGGCGATGATTCCTGGCATTGCTGGACCTTGACGCTGGGGAAGGATCCCGGTTCCGGGGAATGGACGCTGAAGCTTTACCGCGACGGAATGCTTGTTCAAAGAGCGAGCGCCCCCGCGAGTTTTTCGCCGGGAAACGATTTTACGCTCGGCGCGATCACGAACGCAGGTGCGGAAGGCTGCTATTTCGACGAGCTCCGCATCTACAACCGCGACCTTGCCCCCGATGAGATCGCCAAGCTGTCGGAACGCGTGGATGCGCTTGTCCCGAAGCTCATCCATGCTTCCGGCGGCCATCACGACGCCGGCGACTACAATCCGCGTTCGCATATCGACGTCGCGCAGGTCCTGATGGACGCTTACGAGATCGCCCCGGAGAAATTCTTCGACGGCCAGCTCAATATCCCGGAAAAGGACAATGGCATCCCCGACATCATCGATGAGGCTCTATGGGCGCTCAAACTCTGGATCGGGCTCCAGGACGAAGACGGCGGCGTTTACAACGGCACCGAATCCGATGGCGACCCGAATTTCTTCCAGACTGTCGATCGCGACCCGAAAGGCGATTACGCGTTTGCCAAGGACTCCAGCGGTTCCCTGCGTTTTGCCGGAGCGATGGCACATGCGTCTCGTCTGCTGAAAAGCATCGGGAAAAAGGAACTCGCGGCGGATTATCTTCAGCGTGCCCGCCGGGCATACGACTGGGGCGTGAAAAACAAGCCGCAGACCAACGACGCGAAGACGTTCGGTTTTTACTACACTATTCCGCTGGCCTATGCCGCCGCCCAGCTCTATCATACCACGGGCGAGGACGCCTACCATACGGCTTTCCTCGAAAATACCCCCTGGAAAAAGAATCCCAAGGCGAAAATGATCGCGAGCGACAACAGCTACGACCTTTCCGCCGCCGCCTACGCCTATGCGGCGATCCCGTTCGCCAAGGTCGACCCCTCCGTTCATTCCGATGTCATCCGCGCCATCTGCGATGAGGCGGACACGTACATCAAAGCCTCGAACCGTGCCGCTTACAAATTCATACGGCACGGGAATGCCCCCATCAACTGGGGCACAGGAGCGTATGAACACTTCCTGACCGTCGTCTGGCACGCGTGGGCGTATACCAATAACAAATTGAAAATCCAGGAATACTACGATGCCATGATCCGCACCGCCGACAATACGCTTGGCTGCAATCCTCTGAACATCAGCTGGATCGTCGGCCTTGGGGCGAACAGCATCCACGCCCCGCTCCACAACAGCCGCTTCAATCCCACAGGCTTCTCGGTCAAAGGCATGCAGTCAGAGGGACCCGATGACCGGGGCAAGGAATACAACTACGCCGCCACGCTTTTCCCGAAGCGAGACAATACCCCGCCCCTATACTGCTTCGTTGACGCTATTTTCGCCATCGGAATGAACGAAGGCGTGGTGCTCCATCAGGCGGAGACCATGGCGACTTTCGGCCTTCTGCTCCCGGATGCAATACCCTCTGCCAAAAAGGAAAAGGAACCATGATCCCCGCGGAAACGGGGACATAAAAAAGCACGGGGCAGATTCCCCGTGCGGAATGGCCGGCGGACGGATATGGACCGCCGGATGCCGGATGATCAGTAGCGGTAGCCTTCGGGCTTGAAGGGACCGGAAACT
>JAEEQO010000116.1 GCA_016285335.1 Victivallales bacterium
ATTTCATACGGAATCATGTACCCGAGGCTTTCGCCGCGTCTGCTACCCTGGAACGCGATCCCGACGACTTTCCCCTGGAAAAAGACTGGTCCGCCGCTGTTGCCGGGGTTGATGGATGCGTCGATCTGGGCGGTGAGCAGATTCTTGTCCGAGTGCGCGTAGCTGCGGACCTCAATCCGGGAGATGATGCCCTGCGTGAGCGAGAGCCCGTCGCCGCCGATCGGGAAGCCTGCGGCGATGACCATGGACTGAGGGGGCGGGGTCTCGGCGAACTCCATCGGCGTGATGTCGGAGAAAAAGGCGGGATCGTCAACGGTCAGAAGAGCGAGGTCGCATTCATGATCAACGAACTTGACTTTGGCCGTGAACAACGTGTCTTCGTTCTGCTTGCGGATCGTAATCAGCGTGCTGTCTGCCACGTTGTGAGCGTTGGTGAGGATCTGATTGCCTTGAATCACGACGCCGGAGCCGGAACTGGACTGCGGGGTTCTGTTCTGCCAGGGCAACAGGTAATTCGGAACCGTGGACACGGTCTCAATGCGCACGACGGCGTTCAGCGGGTCATTCTGGGGCCGTTCAACGTCCTGTGCGATGGCGGCGACGCTGCAGCAGGCGACTATGACGGAAACAAAAAACTTTTTCAGGCTGAAAGGTTTCACGATTCTCTCCGGGAAATTGTATTGTGATTCAGATACGATATTAGACAGCGATTGAGCATATTTTGTTCAATGAGCACAGGCTACGAACTCAAATAAATCTTCAAAAGGCATAAGAGACTCGAAACCATGACCTCAACTTTTTGCGGTCACGGTTGTAACAGAACTAAAGGTCATGGTTATGCTTTTTGCGAACATAAACGATTCTTGGCGAAATGAGCTCACGGAGAAACGGAGAAAGGTTTATGCCTCTAAGCGGTTCTTTTTATTGGAAAATGAGCTGGAAGAACTTGAAAACACACGCGAGCTTTCTTTTGAATAAAAATACTACTCACGAATGGATTCCGCGTGACTTGCAAATCGCCTCGTATGCGTTGTTGATTATCTGCATCTGCACTTTTGCATGTTCGATGAAGGCGGCAGACAGGCCTTTTCCCGCAACCTTATCCGGATGAAATTCCTTCGCTTTTGCCCGCCAGCAGCGTTTGAGTTCCTCGTTTGACGCATCTTTCGTACAGCCGAGCGTTGCATAGCACTGGTCCAGCGTCATGCCGTCCGCCATGACGTCATCAGCGAAGCGGCTCCGCCCGCCTGCATTGTCTGAATCACGTCCTGACGAGGACGCGTATTCGGCGTTTCCAGAAAATTCAGACGAACTACCCGCAAAGAAATGCTGCAGGAAACCAGGCAGATTCAACTCCGATTCCGCGATTGTCAGCAGAATGCGTTCATCCTGCGTGAGTGAATGATCCACGATGGCTAGCGTGCAGAGGACTTCCAGCAGGGAACGGCGGGCATCCATGTTTTTAATTCGTGCCGCGATCCTACGGATTGCCATGGTGAAGTCGTGCACAGTCTGTGTTTTCCCGGCGTTGAATGCCTGTTTCATGCCGGATTTGCTGTCTTGCGGGATGTCCAGCTCTTTAATTAAATTGGACACCAGTTCAGCTTCGTCCTGCGTCACGCGACCATCGCATTTTGCGAGCTGCCCCAAACAGCGAAAGATATCGCAATACGTCTCCAGCGGTTGTTTATCCTGATCTGTGCCGGAATTGCCGATGGATGCGCCGATCCATGCGCCGATTGCGGCACCCCACCAGCCGCCGAACATTCCTCCGAGAATGCCGCCGATGATACCTCCACCTATGCCCATGATCTTCTACCTCCAATTCCGTGAAGCCTCCCTTTTCTTCACGGAATGATTTTTCTTTCTGAATTTACTTCAGAGCTTTCCCTGAGGTCAGGATTTCAAGCATGGGCTTGTCGGACACTTGTTTTGAATAGGGATTCCAGAATCCAAACCCTGAATCGTAATTCCATGTAGTCCAGCCGATGTCAAACTCATCGAACACGGATATCATATCGCGGTACCAATTATAAGCGGGCTCACGCGGAGACGAGGAAATCACACCCCATTCACCGCAGAAGAGGGGCAGACCGAGTTTCTTTGCCACCGTTACCGCCTGAAGAATCTGTTCTCTCAGCACACTGCGATCCCAGTTCGTTGTAAAAGATCGGAATGTTTCTTTTTGCGCTTCGGGCAGTTTGTCGAAATCAGCCTGAGCAATCACAATACCGGGATAATGAATTTGACCGTAATACTTGCCCACCGGGTTCCAGCTTGCACGGTAATGTGTTACTGCCATCGGCTTATAATAATGGAAGCTGAGCAGAATATTTTTGTCTCCCTTCGGAATCTTCAGGTCTTTGAATGTATCCACATCCTGCCACATATTGGACCCGATCACCAGTACGCGTTCGGGTTCCAGCTGGCGCAAAGTCTTATGTGCTTTCGCGATGAGATCGTTCCATTGTTCCGGATCATCCGCGACCGGTTCATTCAGAAATTCGTATGCCACCCAGTCTGTCGGGAATCCTTTCAGCGCCGCGGAAAGCTCTTTCCACAGATTCAGAAGTTGTTCCTGAGATTTTTCTTCTGTGAAAAGTGTATTCGTATTGTTGCCTTCGATGGATGCATTGAAATAAAAACTGCGGATGATATGCAAATCCACGATAACGCGCAGTTCATGCTTGAGTGCGAGCTTGATGGACGCATCCAGCAGTTCCCAGGCATCCGTCAGTTTGTTCCCGTTGTCGTCCCAGAATTGTTCTTCATCAATCGGGATTCTGACATGGTCAAATCCAAATTCTTTCAAGCGGATGAAATCATCTTCCTTTACTCTGGCTGCACGTGCAGCCCCTCGCACGGGAGTTTGTGAAAACCAGTGGCTGAGGTTTGTTCCTCGCTTGACTTTGAAGTCGGAAACTCGCACACTGCTTCCACTGTCTACGGAACTGCATCCTGCCAAGTTAAGGATTGTTCCAAAAAGTATCAACACCATGAGTACAAATAATGATTTTGATGATTTCGTTTCTTTTTGTGTGATTTCATTGTTTATGAGTCTGCTCCTTATCAAAAGTGGGGAAGATTATGATTTTTTATAAGCCAGTTTTGCTCTCGGTTTCCATGCGTTTCGCCTCAAAATGGGGGACAACTGTATGAACTACCCTCTATTATATCACCATGCCCGTAATAAATCAAGCGAAAAAACAAAAAAAGATTGAGCATTTTCCCTACACACCACATGGAATCCATCGTGGTTCAAATTAATCGCGCACATGCATACGCGAAACAAAGTCCTCCACATTTGGAGGTAATGGGTTTTGAGTGAATAATGTGCTTATGCTTTTTAGCGCATCATCTCCGTGAGCTCGCGCGAGGCGAAATGAGCTCGCGGATGCCATCCCGCGAAGTGCCGAGGGAGAAACGGAGAAGAAGCCCTCCCTAGAAGCCAATATAGATTCTGAGATCCCCGCCAGATCCCCATCGGGACGGGGCTTTCTCCCGTTTTGTTTGGACTTAACGCTTACTCCATTTTCCCAGCTGTGCGTTTACTTTTACAATCGTCACGTTTGCTTTTTCAAATAGCACAATCGTCAGAAAGACGCGTTTTCTCGGAAAAAATCCGAAACAGTCTTGATTTCGGAAGAATATCGTGTTATAGTAAGAAGATATTTTACCTCGAAACGGAGCCAGACATGGGAAAACACAAAGTCCTGAACACACCCGCCATCCGGCGCATCCCGACCTATCTGCACAAGCTCATGCTCATGCACGCGGCCGGGGAGGAATTCGTGTCGACCTCCAAGCTGGCGGACTACATGGACCTGGACCCGATCATCGTGCGGAAGGATTTCGAGCTGACGGGGATCCAGGGGACGCCCGGCGTGGGGTTCAAGACGGCGGAGCTGATCGCGGCGCTCCGGCGGTTCCTCGGCTGGGACGAACGCACCACGGCGTGCCTCGTCGGCGCGGGGTCGCTCGGCAGCGCCCTGCTCGGTTACGAGGAGTTCGCCGAATACGGCCTGCGGTTCACGTTCGTGTTCGACGCGGACGCCCGCAAGCACGGGATGCTGATCCACGCGCACGAGGTGCTTGACGTGCGGCAGATGCGGCAGTACCTGACGCCCGCGCCGCCGGACATCGGCATCATCTGCGTGCCGTCCTCCACCGCCCAGATGGTCGCCGACGAACTCGTGCAGTGCGGCGTGAAAGCCATCTGGAATTTCGCGAACGTGTGCCTGAAGCTCCCGCACGACGTGATCGTGCAGAGGGAAGTCATCGCGGGCGGTTTCGCCCTGCTTTCCATGAAGCGCCGCAGCCACGGCGCCGGCCCGGTCCAGGACGACTGAGCCCGTACCTGAAACTGAAACCGGGAAATGAAAAACGCCGGCCGGAACGGATCCGGTCGGCGGAGTAGTACGATTCAACAGAGACGGGGCAGGGGGGATCAGTAGACGATCTCTTCCCAGGGGAGGCCGTACTCGTTGAGCTTCTGCATGAACGGGGCGGGATCGAATTCCTCCATATTGAAGACGCCGGGGCCCTTCCAGGTGCCCGTGGCGAGCATCATGGCGCCGATCATGGCGGGGACGCCGGTCGTGTAGGAAACGGCCTGCGCGCCGGTCTCGCGGAAGGATTCCTCGTGGTCGCAGATGTTGTACACGAAGCGCTTGACGGGCTTGCCGTCCTTGCTCCCCTGCAGGAGGCAGCCGATGCAGGTCTTGCCCCTGGTGAGCGGGCCGAGGGAGGCCGGGTCGGGCAGGAGCGCCTTCAGGAACTGGAGCGGGATGATCTCGTGTCCCTCGTACATGACCGGGTCGATGCGGGTCATGCCGACATCCTGAAGGACTTCGAGGTGCTTGATGTAGTTGTCGGAGAAGGTCATCCAGAAGCGCGCCTCCTTCAGGCCGTACGGCTTCAGGTACGGGGCGAGGGATTCGAGTTCCTCGTGCCAGAGCAGATAGATCTTCTTCGGGCCGATGCCGGCGGGGAAGTCGAACATTTTGGAGAATTCGAGCGGCTCGGTCTCGATGAACTGGCCGTCCTTGTAGTATTTGCCCTTCGCGGTGACCTCGCGGATGTTGATCTCCGGGTTGAAATTGGTCGCGAACGCCTGTCCGTTGTCGCCCGCGTTGCAGTCGATGATGTCGAGCGTGTCGATCACGTCGAAATACTGCTTTTCCCACGCGGTGTAGACGTTGGAGACGCCGGGGTCGAATCCGCTGCCGAGCAGGGCTGTGATACCCTTCTCGCGGAAACGGTCGCGGTACGCCCACTGCCAGCTGTATTCGAAGTGGGCGACATCCGGCGGCTCGTAGTTTGCGGCGTCGACGTAGTCCACGCCGGTCTCAAGGCAGGCATCCATGATGTGGAGGTCCTGGTAGGGCAGGGCGAGGTTCAGGACCACGTCGGGACGGAAGGACTTGATGAGCTCGACGAGCTGCGGCACGTTGTCGGCGTCGACCTGGGCGGTCTGAACGGGACGTTTCAGCGCGGCGGCGAGCTTCTTGCATCTGGATTCCGTGCGGCTGGCGATCATGATGTCGGTGAAGACGTCCGACGCCTGGACGCATTTGTGTGCTGCGACGGTCGCGACGCCGCCGGCTCCGATGATCAGGACTCTGGACATGGGGAGGTCTCCTTTCGTCAACGTTCAAAGTAAGTGTAACCGCGAATGCCGTCCTCGAACGCGTTCGTGATGGTCTTTCGCTGGGCGGGAGTGATCATTTTCTTGCGGACGGCGCGTTCGGCGACGCTGCGGAAGAAGGTGATGAGCTCCTTGGCATCGTATTCCACGTAGGAGAGCACGTCGCCGACGGAGTCGCCTTCGATCTCCTTGTCGATGTCGAAATGCCCGTCCGGGGAAATGGTGATGCTGACGACGTTGGTGTCGCCGAGCAGATTGTGCAGATCGCCGAGCGTTTCCTGATAGGCTCCGACCAGGAACACGCCGAGGTAGTATTCCTCATCCGGCTTGAGCTCGTGGAGCGGGAGCGTGTGGAGCTCGTCGTGCAGGTCCACGAACTTGTCGACTTTGCCGTCGCAGTCGCAGGTGATGTCGGACAGGATGCCGCTGCGGGTGGGGCGCTCGTTGAGGCGGTGGATGGGCACGATGGGGAAGACCTGGTGGATCGCCCAGGAGTCTGGGAGCGACTGGAAGACGCTGAAATTGGCGTAGTAGATGTCGGCGAGCTGGGCGTCGAGGTCCTCGAATTCGTCCGGGACGTAAGAGAGCTTCTGCACTTCCTTGTTTGCGACTGCCATGATGTGCCAGAACGCGGACTCGACGAGGGCGCGTTCGCGGAGCGGGATGCGGCCGTTCTTGAAGAGCAGGCGGAGTTCGTCGCGGTTGTAGATGGCGTCGTGGAAGAACTCCTGCAGGTTCTTCTGGTTGATGTTGGACAGGATGTTCATCAGGTCCTTGGTGAGGTCGTGCGCATTCTCCGGGATCTTGTCGGGGATGGTGACCGGGTCGAAGCGGGCGACGTCGAGGATGTTGAAGAGCAGGATGGAGGAATACGCCACGGTGGCGCGGCCGGACTCGGTGACGATGTCGGGATGCGGGACGCCGGCCTCGGTGAGGAGTTCGCCGACGGTCTCGATGATGTCCACGCAGTATTCGTCGATGGTGTAGTTGCGGCTGTGCTGGTAGTTCGTGTGGGAGCCGTCGTAGTCGACGGCGAGGCCGCCGCCGAGGTCGAGGTAGCCCATCGGGGCGCCTTCCTGCACGAGGCCGATGTAGACGCGGCTGGCCTCCTGCACGCCGGACCGGATGTCGCGGATGTTCGGGATCTGGGAGCCGATGTGGTAATGGAGCAGGCGGAGGCAGTCGAGCATGTCCTCGTCCTTCAGGTGGTCGACGAGCTCCATGAGCTGTGCGGTGTTCAGGCCGAAGACGCTGCGGTCGCCGCCGGATTCGGTCCATTTGCCGCCTGCGCGCGTGGAGAGCTTCATGCGGACGCCGATCATGGGCTTGACCTTCAGCATGCGGCTGCGTTCGATGATCACGTCGAGCTCGCTGGGCATCTCGATGACGAGGATGCAGCGGTATCCGAGCATGGAGGCGAACAGCGCGAGGTCGACGAATTCCTCGTCCTTGTAGCCGTTGCAGACCACGCACGCCTCCGGGTCGTGAAGCGTGCCGAGTGCGGCGATGAGCTCCGCCTTGCTGCCGGCTTCGAGACCGTGGTGGAACTCCCTGCCGAAACGGGAGATGTCCTGCACGACCTGCTGCTGCTGATTGACCTTGATCGGGAAGACGCCTTTGTACTGGCCTTTGTACTTGGTCTGCTCGATCGCCTTGCGGAAGCTCGCGTGAAGCTGGTTGATGCGGGATTCGAGGATGTTGCTGACGCGGATCAGCACGGGCATGTTCATGCCGCGCTCCCGGATGCCGTGCACGATGTCGGGCAGACTGACCGCCGGGGCGTTCTTGTCCGGGCTGGGCGAGATCGTGAGCTCGCCTTTCTCGTTCACGTGAAAGTACCCGGCTCCCCAGTCGTTGATGCCGTAAAGCGTGGCGGAATCCTCCGCCGACCAGTGTTCGAATTTATCTTTCTTGACGTTCATTCCCGCACCCCCGGAAAACGGCTTTTCAGCCGGAAGATCAGGTGAATATTTGTTAGCCGCGCGGGCGTCCGATTTTCCGTGTTTGCCGGACGTTTCCGCGCGGTTCGTAAGCGTTCCGCCGCCTCACTTCACGTTCAGGCGGCCTCCCGCGGCCAGAATGACGCGGTCCTCGTCGGACACGTTCAGGTTGAGTTTGATCTGGAAGGATTCGCCGCCGGGCTTCTTCACGGTGGCGGTGATGACGGATCCCTGCACGGCCTTGCGGAGGTCGGCGATCTCGACGGTGTCCTCCGGGTCGATGCGGTCGTAATCGGCCGGATTCGCGAACGTGAGCGGCAGGATGCCGAAATTGATCATGTTCGCACGGATGATGCGCTCGATGGCGATGGCGATCACGGCCTTCACGCCGAGGTACATCGGGCAGATGGCGGCGTGTTCGCGGCTGGAACCCTGGCCGAAGCTGTCGCGGCCGACGACGACGGCCTGGCGGCCGGAATCGCGGACGGCGGATGCGCGTTCGGCGAACGTGGGCTTGCCGGGGATGTTGGTCTGAGCGAAGACGGCCTTGGCGTACTCGGGGATGTTACTGCGGTATTTGAGGTAAGCGCCCGCGGGCATGATGTCGTCGGTGGAGGTCTTGTCGCCGGTCTTGATGACCACGACGCCGTCCAGTTTCTCCGGCAGGGGCTTGCAGTTCGGCGGCGCGCCGATCGTGGGCTTGCGGATGATTTCGACGGACGCCGGATCGTCGGCGGGCGGCAGGATCATGGAGTCGTCGACCGTGAAGGTCTCCGGGTCCTTGAAGACCGGATATTCGAACCCGAGCGCGAGCGGCGAGGTGAATTCGCCGGTGAGCGCGGCGGCGCAGGCGGTCTCCGGGCTGACCAGATAGGACTGGTCGCCCTTCGTGCCGGAGCGGCCGGGGAAGTTGCGGTTGAACGTGCGGACCGTGACGGTTCCGTTGGCGGGGCTCTGTCCCTGGCCGATGCAGGGGCCGCAGCCGCATTCGAGGATGCGGGCTCCGGCGGCGACGATGTCGGCGAGCTTGCCGTCCGCGGCGAGCATGGTCAGGACCTGGCGGCTGCCGGGCGCGATGTCGAGCGAGACGTTCGGATGCACCTTGCGTCCTTTGAGCATGCCGGCGACGATGGAGAGGTCGCGGTAGGAGCTGTTCGTGCAGGAGCCGATGATGACCTGGTTGACCTTCATGCCGGAGAGTTCGGCGACGGTCTTGATGTTGTCCGGGCTGGACGGGCAGGCGGCCATGGGTTCGAGCGTGGAGAGGTCGATGTCGATCACGCGGTCGTATTCGGTGTCGGCGTCGGCCTTGAGCTCGGTCCAGACGTCGCCGCGTCCCTGCGCCTGAAGGAAGGCGAGGGTGCGTTCGTCGGACGGGAAGACGGATGTGGTCACGCCGAGCTCGGCGCCCATGTTCGTGACGGTGGCGCGCTGCGGCACGGAGAGCGTGGCGACGCCGGGGCCGAAATACTCGACCATGCAGCCGACGTTGCCCTTGGTGGTGAGGATGCTCAGGACCTTCAGGATGATGTCCTTCGCGGCGACCCACGGACGAAGCTCGCCGGTGAGGCGGATGCCGACGACCTTCGGATAGGCGAGGCGGAACGGCTTGCCGGCCATCGCGAGCGCGACGTCCAGGCCGCCCGCGCCGATCGCCATCATGCCGATGCCGCCGCCGGTCGGGGTGTGGGAGTCGGAGCCGAGCAGGGTCTTGCCGGGCACGCCGAAGCGTTCCAGGTGGACCTGGT
>JAEEQO010000117.1 GCA_016285335.1 Victivallales bacterium
ACCCGAGCGTGAGGTCGGACGGCATGATGCCGTACAGGGAAAGGCGCGTCTTGTCCTTGTCCGGCACGTCGGTCTCCTGCGTGAAGACGGGCGGCGTGTCGAACGTCTGGCCAAGCTCGTAATATTCGTTGCCGGCGAAAACGAGCTGGGCGATCACGCGTTTCGGGGTGAAGCGGATACCGACGCGGATCGTGTCCTTCACCGTGCCGGACCCGCTGCGGCGGTGCGTGGCGGTGCCTTCCATCTTCGCCCAGGATTCGCCGGCGGGAGCACGGCGTGCCATGCGCAGGAACGCCTCGGCGTCCGCCCTGGCAAGGTCCTCGGGCTTGGCGTCGGGGAAGAGCGCCTTCAGGACTTCGGGCGGGAGATCCTTCTGGGGGGCGGGGTCGTCCGCCGCGAACGCGAACGGGGCGGCGGCGGAGAGGATCAGGGAAAAGAGAAGCGATTTGAGGGGGATCGTCATGGTGTCGTCATCCTTTCTTGTCAGGGGCGGTCTTTCTGCGCGGGGCGGACGGCTTCTTCGCCGGAGCGGGCTTTTCCGCCGCAGGTGCGGACGCCTTTTTCGCAGGAGCGGACGCCTTTTCCTTCGCCGGTTCAGAGGCGGAGACCCTGACCTGAAGTTTCAACGGTTTTGAGGAGCGGAATCTCTTCGGCGCGGGCCTGGCCGCCGCGGATTTGCGAGCGGGGACCGCAGCCTTCGTTTCCGTTTCCGCGGGCGGTTCCAGAGAAATGAACGGAGCTTCCCCGGCTTCCTTCGCGGTATCGATCTTCACCTCGAGGTGAAGTTTTTCACGGGCTTTGAACGATTCCGCCGCGGAGACGAGCGGCGCGGGAACCGGCGTCTCGTGTTCCGGCTGATGATGCGTTTCCGGCGCTTTGAGCGGAACACTGCCGATCGTGAGGGAAGCATTACGGAACTTCCCGTAATTCACGATCAGCGTCGGCTTTTTGAATTCGAACTGTGTCGCGACATGATGCTCCGGCTTCTTTTCCTCCGGCTTCTTTTCCTCGGGTTTCTTTTCGGGAACATCGGCGGACTTGGCCTCGGAAGCTTCCGGCTTCTTCACCTCGGTTTCCGGCTTCGGCGGAACGGCATCCGGCTTCGGCGGAACGGCCTCAGCGACGGACGGAGATTCGGCGGGCTTCTTCTCTTCGGGTTTCTTTTCGGCGGCTGCAGCGGAAGACGGCGCGGGCGTTTCCTTCTTCGCCTCGGGCTCGACCTGCTGGAAGAGATAATCGTCGTACTCGTAAAACTCGTCCTTCCGCACCTCGGATTTCTTCGGGACGAACGCCTTGACGTTCTTCGGCATCGCGATCTTCAGCACTTCGTCGATGGTCCTGACGAAATGGAACGTGATCCTGCTGCGGACTTCCTGCGGAATGTCCTCCAGGTCCTTCTCGTTGTCGGCGGGCATCACCACGTCGCGGATGCCGGCCCGAAGCGCAGCGATCACCTTCTCGCGGACGCCGCCGATGGGCGTGACCTTGCCGCTGAGCGTGATCTCGCCGGTCATGGAGAGGCGCGGGCGGACGGGCTTGTCCGTGAGGAGCGAAACGATTGCCGTGGCGAGCGTGATGCCGGCGGAGGGACCGTCCTTCGGCGTGGCGCCGTCCGGCACATGGATATGGAAATCGTTTTCCTTGAAGAGCTTCTGGTTGATCTTGAGCTCTTTGGCGTGTCCGCGGACGTAGCTGAACGCCGCCAGGGCGCTTTCCTTCATGACGTCGCCGAGGGAGCCGGTGAGCTTCAGTTCGCCGCGGCCGGGCATCTTCGCGGCCTCGACCTCGAGCGTGGTGCCGCCGCAGCTGGTCCATGCCATTCCGGTCACGATGCCGACGCGCGGGATGTTCTCGCTCTCGTCGCTCGTGAACTTGCGCGGGCCGAGGAGTTCGCGGACGAGCGCGTCGTCGACCACGACCGGGGATTCCGGCGCTTTGCCGCCGCCTTCCTCCACGAACCTGCGGACGAGCTTGCGGCAGACCGAGGCGATCATGCGTTCGAGGTTTCGGACGCCGGCCTCCATGGTGTAGTGTTCGATGATCTCGAACGCGGCGCTGTGCTTGAAGCGGACGAACGAGTTGTTGAGGCCGTTTTCGACCATCTGGCGCGGGATCAGGTAGCGTTTCGCGATCTGCTCCTTTTCGAGCGCGGTGTAGCCGGGGAGCCGGATGATCTCCATGCGGTCGAGGAGCGGACGCGGGATGGTCTCCAGCATGTTCGCGGTGGCGATGAACATCACCTTGCTGAGGTCGTAGTCGACCTCGAGGTAATGGTCGTTGAACGCTTTGTTCTGTTCCGGGTCGAGCACCTCGAGCAGGGCGGACGCGGGGTCGCCCTTGTAGTCGCTGCCGAGCTTGTCGAGTTCGTCGAGCATGAAGACCGGGTTGACCGTGCCGGCGCGCTTCATGCCCTGGATGATACGTCCGGGGAGCGCGCCGATGTAGGTGCGGCGGTGCCCGCGGATCTCGGCCTCGTCGCGGATGCCGCCGAGGGACATGCGGACGAACTTGCGGCCGAGGGAAACGGCAATGGAACGGCCGAGGGAAGTCTTGCCGACGCCGGGCGGCCCGATGAAGCAGATGATGGGCGACTTATGGTTCTTTTTGAGCTGAAGGACGGAGAGGAATTCGAGGATGCGCTCCTTCACGTCCTTGAGGCCGTAGTGGTCGGCGTCGAGGATCGCGGCGGCGTCTTTCACGTTCACGCGGTCTTGCGTGGCTTCGGCCCAGGGGACGCTGAGCAGCCAGTCGATGTAGGTGTAGGAGATATTGTATTCCGGCGAGGAAGGGGGCACCATATTGAGGCGGTCGATCTCCTTTTCGATGACGTCGCGGACGGGTTTCGTGAGCCTGGTCTTCTCCAATCTGCTCATGATCGCCGCGATATCGGGATTCCGGTTGCCTTCGCCGAGCTCCTCCTTGATCTGCTTGAGCTGTTCGCGCAGGAAGAACTCGCGCTGCTGCTTCGACATGGCGTCGTGGACCTGGCTCTGGATCTCGGACCCGAGGCGCAGGACCTCCAGTTCGCGGTTGAGGAGGATCGTCAGGAAATGCAGACGGTCCTGGAGCTTCAGCGTGGTAAGCAGCACGATCTTTTCCGCGAAGGAGATGTTGAGCGTGTCGGCGATCACGTCCGTGATGCGGGAATTGTCCGTCATGTTCAGGACGGCGATCTTCAGCTCCTCGGGGAAGTTCGGAGCGAACGAGATCACTTCCTGGAACTGCTTGGTCGCGTTCCGCACCAGCGCCACGGTCTCCACGGACGTGTCGGGATCGGGCGGAAGGCGGTGCACCTTCATGACCATGTAAGGCTTGCCCGGCACCAGCGACATGAACCGGCAGCGGGCGATGCCCCGCACCAGCACGCGGACCGTGCCGTCCGGAAACTTCAGCGTCTTCACGATGCGGGCGAGCACACCGACCGTGACGATCCGGCGCTTGTTGAGCAGGAACGAGCCCGTGTTCGGGTCGAATGCCTTTCCTTTGATCAGGCCGCGCATGGATTCATCGTCCGGCACCTCCGGGAACAGCGCGATCATGCGGTCGCCGGTCGAAGCGGCGTCCATCAGGGCGATCATGCCGGGATCGTTCAGCACGAGCGGCGTGAGCGCGTATGGGAACACGACGATGCCGCCCAGGATGAGCGCGGGCGCATCGACGACGGCGGATTCGGAGGAGTCGCTGTGCGACGAATCCACGCCTTTTTCCCCCGAGACGGTTATATTAACGGGTGCGGAAGACGCTGTGTCCTTCGCCTCTTTGAATTCCATATCCTGTTTGTCTTTGTTGTCTTCCATGGTAGTCCCTTCCCGGCGGCGCATTGTTTCTCCGCCAATACATAATGTAACGCGTCAATGCGCGTTTCGCAAGTGGAAAAGGCCGTTTTTGTGCCCGCATTCGCATTTTTTCCGGGAAAGATACGAACGAGCTGTGTTCCCTTGACGGAAAAAGTACGGCCCGCCGCAGGGAAGACTCTTGAAAAAACGGAATCCGCATGTAAAGTATTAGATTGCTTTTTACTTGCACACCAGGAGATCGTCCGCCTCATGCCGAACGGGGAAACATCATCACGCAGCGCCGTCACCGCAGCCGTGTTCATCTTGCTGGCAGCCATGCTGGTCTGCCCGGGCATGCTCCTCTGTGTCCCGTCGTGGTCGTTCCGTTTCTTCGAGACGGGGACGATCGTGCTCGTTTCCGTCGGCGCAGCCCTGCTTTTCCCGCAGCGGGTGATTTCGGTCCGCGATCATCTCCCGCGCGGGCTGATCATCGCCGCGGGGACGCTGCTGGCGATCGGGCTGTGGCACGGGATCCGCAACGCGGGCCGGTACAACGCGGCGGAAACGGGCGAGCTCTTCCTCACGGCGCTGTTCCCGTTCTGCGTCTGCGTGTTCGCACGCGAGATCCGGCGGCTTCTGCCGTGGTTCCTGACGGCTTTCTGGCTGATCGACGTGATCCTCGGGTTCGTCCAGTACTACGGACTGCACTGGTTCCTCTTCGGTCTGCCGGGAAACATCAACTGGAACGCGGCATTTCTGGCCGTAACCGCGCCGTTCGCGATCCTGACGGCGTGGAAGTGGTGCCCCTCCGAGGATAACTGGTCCGTGAACGCCATCTGGCGCGACGGGACGCTCCTTTTCGTTGCGGGCGTGACCATCTGGCAGATCTACCTGACGGAGTCGCGCGGGACTGTGCTGGGGATCGCGGCCGCCGGAGCGCTCTGGGCTTTTCTGAAAGCGGGGCGCCGCGTCCGGCATATCGCACTGTTCGCCGTGCTGACCCTGACGATCGTCGGATCGCTGTGGTTCTCGTTCTTCGCTCCGCACGAGCCGATCGTGGAGGAGCTTTCCCGGGACGAACGCGTCTTCCTGGCTGGCACGACCGTGAACATGATCGCGGAGCGTCCCAAGCTCGGATTCGGCGCACCGTCGTTCGAGCAGGAATACCTCCGTTTCCGCCGCCCGGAATTCTTCTCCATGCGGCATGCGGCGGTTCGGGTCGACCATCCGCACAACCACTTGCTGTACATTGCCGCGGGGTCCGGCATCCTCGGGCTGATCTGCTGGCTTTACCTTGTGCTGGAACCCATGTTCTTCGCCGCGAAACGCATCGCCGGCGAAACCTGGGTCCGCACGGACGATATTCTTCCGAGGGGGATGACGGCCTGGGAATTCCGCAACTGCGGACTGGACGATGAAACGAGGCTTTCGCTTCTCTGCCTCGCCGGACTGCTTGTCCACGCGCAGTTCGACCTCGTGCTGTTCCGCTGGCCGACCAACCTGCTCGCGATGGTCTTTCTCGGGCTCCTCATTCACGAACGCGAAGGCACGCCCGCTCCGTTCTGGCGACCGCCCGCGTTCCTGCGCCATTTCCGGCTTGAGTTTCTGACGAAGCCGGAACGGGACCGCCCGCCGGAACACCGCACCAACCGTCTGCTCCGCCCTGCCCTTTTCTCGCTGGGGATCGTCCTCCTCGGCACCGGCCTGTTCTTCGCGTTCAGCAACCTCGCGGCGGAGGTGGTCGCCTGGCACGCGGACAATGTCGCCGAACGCGGCGATCATGCCGCCGCGTCGAAACTTTACCTCATGGCGGCGTCCATGCCGGAGGCGAGCCTGCCGATGAGGTCCCGCGCGCTCTTCCATGCCTCGCTTCACGACACGCGCCACGCCGCCCGATATTATGCCATGTTCGCCGCGAGCAGCACGCCCGATTTCGGCTACGTCAGCGATTATTTCGCGCGTGCATGCGTGGTCGGCGGCCATCCCGCCGACGCCGTGCCGTTCCTCAAACGATCCATGACGCTCCGGCCGCGGTCCGTGCTGCCTCTCGTCATGCTGGAGGACGTCTACGAACAACTCGGCAGCCGGGGCGCAGCCGACGCCGTGCACGAACGCCTCGAAAAGCTTATGGAATACCGGCGGCTCAGCCCGGACGACCTCGAAACCATTTTACGCAACCAGGAACTGGATCTCCACACGTGGTTCAGGCGGGATCCGGTCCTCATGAAGGAACATGACCTATGAAAACTGAATCCAGCGGCACGGTCCTCATCGCCGGGTGCGGCGTCAGCGGCAGGGCGGCCGCCAGACTCGCCGCCAGGCTCGGCCTGCCGTTTGCGCTCCTCGACGAACAGGACAACGATTCCCTGCGCGCGTTTGCCGTTTCCCTCCCGAAACAGCCGGAAGCATTGTATTTCGGATTCCGCGCGCAGGATGAACTCCCGCGCTTTGAATGCACCGTGCTCAGCCCCGGATTCCGCGCAGGCAATCCCGTCCGCGCGAAACTCGCCTCCGTTTCGGACCGACTCGTGAGCGAACTGGAATTCGCGCTCGGTTCCTGCGGCAAACCGTTCGTCGGGATCACCGGGACCAACGGCAAGACGACCACGACCGAGCTGACGGCGGAGCTGTTCCGGGCCGCCGGAGTCCGGGCGTGCGCCTGCGGGAACAACGGCTACGCCCTGAGCGACGCGGCCATCGACTGCCTCGACGGCAAGCTCGACCTCCCCGTCGTCGAGATCAGCTCGTTCCAGCTCGAGATCATGCCCGTACCGCATCCGGTCGCCGCCGCCGTTCTGAACCTGGCGTCCGACCACATCGACCGGCACGGCAGCATGGAGGCGTACGCCGCCGCGAAGTTCAAGCTCCTCGGCGATCCGTCCGCCGTCTGTGTGCTGAACGCGCTCGTCCGCGACCGCTTCCACCCCGCGTCCGCCGGACAGAAGATCTATACGTTTTCCGCAAACCTTCCCGCCGACTTCATGGTGACGGACGGCGACCTGACGTTCCGGGGCCGCGCCGTCGTCCCAGCGGAAAAGCTCGCGCTGAAAGGCGTTCACAATCTGGAAAACGCGCTTGCCGCGCTTGCGCTCCTGGCCGCCGTCCGGGGCGAGGACGCGCCGTTCGATCCCGCCGTGACGGACGCGCTCGCGAAATTCGAGTCCGGGCCGCACCGGCTGGAACGTTTCCTGGCCGCGGGCGGCGTAACATACATAAATGATTCGAAGGCGACCAATCCGCACGCCGTGAACGCCGCGCTTGCCGCCGTCGGGGGCGACCATAATGTCGTCATTCTGCTCGGCGGGCTGGACAAGGACATGGATTTCGGTGAGCTCGCCACAAGCCTGAAATACCTCAAGCATGCGGTCGTCTTCGGTTCCTGCGGGCAGAAGATCGCCGGATTCCTCAAGCGGAACGCCGTGCCGTTCACCGCCTGCGGGACTTTCCCGGAGGCAGTCGAAAAGGCCGTTTCGTGCGCGTCCTCCGGCGACATCGTCCTGCTTTCGCCCGCCACCGCCAGCATGGACATGTTCCGCGACTACCGGGACCGCGGCGACCAGTTCAAGGATCTGTGCCGGAAATGCGCATCCTCCGCATCCACCATGGAACAAACCGCGAAATGACGTGTCTAAGGTCCCTGATGCCGGACTTCCGTGCAGCCGCCGTTTACCGTTCCCCCGGTCGGGAACGGATGCGATCCCGGCGGTCCCGCGCGGGCAGCCGGGCGTCCTTATCTCTTGTTTCTAACCAACCGGCGGCCGCGGGAGCCGCCTGAAGGAAGCATTGCAACATGTCGTTTCTCAGTGGCAGCGTATTATGGAACTTGCTCTGGATCATACCGTTGATCCTTATTGTGGCCGTCGCGGGCAGTGTCCGCCGGACCCGGCTTCTCCGAAAGATGTTCGGCTCGGACGAACGCATCGAACGTTTCTCCAACGCCTCGCGGGGCAAACGCGTCTTCCGCATCATCCTGCTTTCCCTCGTGGTCCTGCTTCTGGCGGTCGCCGCGGCGCGCCCGTCCTGGGGACGCCAGGTCCGGCAGGACACCTCCAACGGACGCGACCTGCTGGTGCTGTTCGACGTCTCCCGGAGCATGCTCTCCGACGACGTGAAGCCGAGCCGCATGGACCACGCGAAATGGCTCGTGCGCGAAATCGTCCGGAAGAATCCCGGCGACCGCTTCGGCCTCATCGCGTTCGCGGGCGAATCCTTCCTGATCTGCCCGCTCACGGTCGACCGCGCGAGCTTCATCCAGCTCGTCGACGACCTCGACACCGACACGATCCCCATCGGCGGCACCAATGTCCAGCTCGCGCTTGAAGAGGCCGTCAAGGCGTTCAAAGGCGCACAGGGCACGCACAAGGCCGTCATCCTCATCACGGACGGCGATGAGCTCACCGGACGCGGCGCATCCGTCGTCGGCGACCTCGCCAACGCGCAGATCCCGGTCTTCGCCGTCGGCGTGGGCGATCCGTCCAATCCGGCTGTCATCCGCGTCCCCGGCGAGGACGGCAAGCTCCGCATCCTCACCGACCGCGACGGCAATCCGGTCAAAAGCCCGCTCAACGAACCGCAGCTGACCGAACTTGCCCGGCGGACCGGCGGCATCTACGTGCGTTCCACAGCCGCATACAGCGGCCTCGACGAGCTCGAGACCCGCATCAAGATGCTCGACCGCAAGGAAAGCGAAAATTCCGTCTCCATGTTCCGCCCCATCGAACGACCCGCGTACCCGCTCGCCGTCGCGGCCATCCTGCTCGCGATCTTCTTCTGTGTCTCCGAAACGCGCCCGCGTTCCGTCCAGACGCTGATCGCATTCGCGGCGCTTCTTTTGTTCGCCGCTCCGGCGACGACACACGCCCAGACGGCTCCCCCCTCCGCCCAGGTTCAACAGGCACAGGCAGCCGCATCCGCCGACGCGGGAAACGCAGCGGAACAGCCAGCCCCGGAACCCGCCAAATCGGCATCCGAGCTCTACAACAGCGGACTGGAACAGCAGCAGGTCGAACACGACGACGAGAAGGCACGTTCGTTCTATGAGCGCGCCATCGCCGCATCCGAAAAGGAACCGCTCGTGCGTGCTTCGTCCTACCAGAACATCGGCGTCATTTCCCACCTTGACGCCCGCACCAGCCTCCAGGACGCCGTGGACAAGCTTCAGGCGCAGGACCTCAATTCCGCCGAAAAGACCGTCGAAGAAGCGCTGACCAAGCTCGGCCTTGCCGAGGACCTTTACCGCGAAAGCATGCGCTCCGCCGCCGGCGACGCTTCCGTCATCCGCAACCAGCAGATCCTTCTTGCCGACCGGAAGCAGGCCGAACAGCTCAAAAAACAGATCGAGGAGCTGAAGAAGCTCATGGAACAGGCGCGCCAGCAGACGCAGCAGGCCCACGACCAGCAACAGCAGGAAAACCAGCAGAACGAACAGCAGGATCAGCAGGATCAGCAGCAGTCCGGCGAACAGGACCAGCAACAGCAGAATCAACAGGACCAGCAGTCCGGTGAGCAAAATCAGCAACAGCAGGACCAGCAG